>NZ_JAUBQE010000139.1:0-1988 GCF_036701115.1 Microcoleus sp. Pol1C5
TATGTTCAACTAAGCAAATCAAAAATTATTTTGCTCACTGCTGTTACTGTACCTCTTAGTCACGCAAAGTGCTGTAACAATCCGGTCGGCTTCATTGCCGGCAACCTTGAACCAGCCCAAGATTATATCAAAGACCTATTTGGGCTGATTGACCTGTATGAGAAAAAGTTACCCCATCCCGATGCTGAAATTGAAGAAGAAATCGAAGCAATCGATTTAGAATATGTGAGGCAAGACTTGCCAAAGTTAATTGATTCAATGAATCTGGGAGTCGAACGGATTCGCGGCATTAGCACCAGCCTGCGAACCTTTTCGAGAGCTGACCGAGATTATAAAGTTCCTTTTAATATTCACGAAGGAATCGATAGTACCATTCTGATTCTCAAACACCGTTTGAAGGGAAATGATGACCGTCCAGAAATTGAAGTTGTCAAACAATACGGGAACCTGCCAGCAGTTGAGTGCTTCCCCGGGCAGCTCAATCAAGTGTTCATGAATATCTTGGCAAACGCGATTGATGCGTTAGAATCATGGAATCAGGGACGCAGTTTTGCCGAGATTAAAGCCAATCCCAATCGCATCACGATTAGCACACAAAAAAAGAATCAGGAGTGGGTGACAATTGGCATTGCTGACAATGGCCTCGGGATGAATCAAGAGGTACAACAGCGCATCTTTAACCACTTGTTTACCACCAAGGTAGTCGGTAAAGGAACGGGGTTGGGATTGGCGATCGCCCGCCAGATTGTAGTAGAACAACATAGGGGGGAGCTCGATGTCAACTCTGTACTCCATCAAGGAACTGAATTTGTAATCTTGTTGCCGGTGAAAGGGTGAGGTCGAAGTGCTATCACCGTTCAACCTCGCAAATCGAAGTCCAGATTAACTGTTAAAACTTAATATAGGAGATTGGGATAGTCCATGATAAATGCAGCCGTAGATTTGATCGATACCATTCCCGGCTACCGTCTGACGGAGCAACTCTACAGCGGTTCCAGAACCCTAGTCTTTCGAGCCATCCGAGAAATAGACCAGCATCGAGTTGTCATCAAACTTTTGAAACGAGAGTATCCCAGCTTCAGCGAACTGCTGCAATTCCGCAACCAGTACATCATTGCCAAGAATCTATCTCTAGCGGGAGCGGTTGCACCTTACAGCCTAGAAACCTATCGCAACAGCTATGCCCTAGTCATGGAGGATTTTGGCGGGGTTTCGCTCAAAGAATATGCCTTAACTCATGCACTCGCACTAGATGAGTTTTTAGAAATCGCATTGCAATTGAGTGACATTCTCAACGGACTCTACCGAAACCGAGTCATTCACAAAGACCTTAAACCCGTCAACATTCTAATTAATCCCGAAACCAAACAAGTCAAGCTCATTGACTTCAGCATTTCGTCTTTGCTGCCTCGCGAAACCTATACCACTCAAAATCCAAACGGACTAGAAGGCACCCTCGCTTATCTTTCCCCAGAACAAACCGGACGCATGAACCGGGGAATTGACTATCGCAGCGATTTCTATTCGCTCGGTGTCACCTTCTTTGAACTGCTAACCGGACAGTTGCCCTGGACATCGGGAGACCCGATGGAATTAGTTCACTGTCACGTTGCCAAGCAGCCTCCTACAGTTCATAGTTTAAATCCCAAGATTCCCTTGGTGCTGTCAAACATCGTCACTAAACTGATGGCGAAAAATGCCGAAGAGCGCTATCAAAACGTGCTAGGACTCAAGCACGATTTAGAGCGATGCTTGCAGCAATTACAAGACGGAAAAATCGAACTATTTGAATTAGGGCAACGCGATATTTGCGATCGCTTTCTCATCTCAGAAAAGCTTTACGGACGGCAAACAGAAGTAGAAACACTATTAACTGCCTTTGAGCGCGTCAGTCAAGGTCGCAGCGAGATGATGCTCGTTGCTGGGTTTTCAGGGATTGGCAAGACAGCAGTCGTCAGCGAAGTCCACAAGCCCATTGTCCGGCAACG
>NZ_JAUBQE010000103.1:0-9612 GCF_036701115.1 Microcoleus sp. Pol1C5
AGTTCGTCAAGGGTGTCAAGAACTGCGGGAGCGGCTCCGGCTAAATCTTCTATAGCCACATTTATGGCAGCGTTTACGTCAGCGGATTTGGCAAAAGTTGATTGAGAGATTTGCTCGACAACGCCTGTTCCGGTGCTGCGACCTAATAAGGTATTAGCAGGTAAGTCAGTAAGGCGGCCGTAAATAGCTAGTTTTAGGGTTTCCAATTCAGCCCATACCGCCTCCATACCCTCGTCTTTTTTTTTGCGAATTTCTGTCTTCTTTCTCCAACTGCCAAAGATACTAATATAGTCAGAAGACTTTAAACCGCCGTTGCCTTGAGCTTTGTTCTCAACTCGGACTCCGATTTTTAAATCTTCGTCAAGCAGGGCTGTTTCATTAGTTGAAAAAAACGGGGCCATCAGCGCCCAAGGCTGTTCCAAACTATTTTTATTTTGGAGTATTTCTTCACCTTTTTTTATCCAAGGTCCGTTGCCGTATGCGTGATAAATACCTAAATAAACTTTTTGACCTTCTTTTTTGATTTTATCTTGCTCGGCCATTTGCGCCGCATCAGAGGATAAAGCGGTAACGTTATTCGGCCAAGGTGCTTCCAGTAGGGAAAACAATCCGCATTTAGCTTGCAAGTCCTCAAGCACAATTACGTGCTCGACTATATTGTCAACTGTAAATTCTTGATACGGCATCAAAATTTGATTGAAGTCAACCAGCGTTGCAATAGCATTCCCGTCTGCCGGGACGAGCGATCTAATAAAGGTTCCCGAGTTTTTCATTAGCTTAAATAAGTCCGACCTTCAACTGTTAAAGATCCGTTGGCAGCTTGCGTCATGTCGCCCGGCAAACCGCTAAATCCGAGGTTAACGGTAGCGTTGTTACTACCTACTCCGGTAGCGCCCATCGTGACCGACAAAGATAAATAATTTGCGTTTCCCGTGTTTTTAGTAGTATCAAGTTCTAGCGCTTTTTGCCGCCGCACGGCATCTATCAAAGCTTGTACTTCGTTTGTTGCGGTGCTGTCTCCGCCCGATGGCGCGGTGTAAGTTACCCCTGTTAAATACGACGCAGCAGTAATTGATAATGCCCCCGCCGTTCCTGCAACTACCGTGCAAGGGCAGGAGAAAGTGCCACTAAGGGCCCCGTCAGTATTTGTCGTTACGTTTAAATATTTTAAATTTGATGGATTTTTGGCAGAATTCCCCTGTTGAATCCTCAAAAAATTAATCAAAGCAAAAGTCCAATCCTCTACCGTGGTTATACCTGTAAGCGTGCCGCCCGTTCCATTAGTAAAAGCTGTCATATTTTTAAAATATTTGTTTTAATTATTTTATATCTATTTTATATATCTGTTGGCAAGAACTACCACTACGGCCGCGACGCGATTGGCTCCAAAATGGGGAACTTCTTCGGGAACGAATCCCGAAGAAAATTTTGACGAGCCAGAAGATTTGTCAGATGTTGTCGGGTTAGACGCGGAAATTCCGCGAGGCAGCGCCCGTCCCACGGGCAGTTTGCTGCAGCCAAAACCAAAACCGCGATCGCCGATCGGTGTCGAAATTGGAAAATCGGCAGGGGGCGGACTTGGCGTGACAGTATCGCTACCCATCGGCGGCCCGATTTCTGGAAGGGGTGGAATAAACCTCGGCGCGGGCGGTGCGATAAAAGGCGGCAGCCTCGGCCTCGGTTTTGGTATCGGACCGATCGGCGGGTCGATTGACGTGGGAACCGATCAAGATGAAAACACCGGCGAGGGTGGATGTTATCAGTACGTTACTTTGACTGTTGGACCTTTTAGCCACACTTACGGGCGGAACGTGTGCGAACCGAAGCAGGTTCCGCCACAGCCAGCGCCAACCGCGCCAGAACCTACGCCGTTTCCTGCAACACCCGAGCAGCCAGCAGAACCCACGCCCCCTGATATAAATTGCAGCAAAACGTGGATAACTTGGCGCGAGGAAAGGTACAACAAGCGAGAATATCTTAAATACAATTCATCAACAGGAAATTATGACTTAATAACAGGACCCGAAGGAATTGTACAAGAGCGCGAAACTGTTACTTATAACGATTATGTAAAACTATCGTACCCTAATTTACCGGATTATTCGGATTATGCTTTAGCAAACAGGTTTGGGATAAACACTAAAAATCACAAAACTTTAAAAGTAACTGAAAATCCCAATATAAAATATTACATAACAAGCGGATCGACTACTACTCGATTGTTTTCCAATTTTCAGAACGCTAACGAAATTGTAGTGACTTCTAACTGGCACACTATCCGGTTTGCTAACAACACTCAAGATTTTAGCTTGTCGTTTCAAACGGCGGATATAAAAACTATTACGTATATAAGAGGAAAAATAGGCAATACAAATGTATGGGGCGACTGGAAAACTCGAAACACTGTAGAGTATTACGTCGTGTGCGGCGACGCAGCTCCTATAGTTTCAACTCCCGTTTACTCCCCAATGCCGCCCAACTCACCACCTAAAAAGAAAATGGATGATAAATGTTGTAAAGCCATAATGTTGATGCTTCTGATGCAGCACAAGCACCTCGGCGTAACTCCAATTCCCGGAATGGAAGCCCTCGGGCAGTTTGCTCAGGTAAGCCAAAAAGGCGAACAATTTGAAACTGAAAAAATGGCTTTTCCTTTTGAAGTTCCTAAACGCTGGTTGGATCCGGTTGCCAAAAAAGAAGAAAAAATATTGGTTAAAAATGTAAGCGAATTATTATTTATAATGGGTTCGCAATCGGAAAGGCTAGAAAGAGTTGTTGGGACTAAAGAATTTATCAAGGATTCTGAAGGCAAACTGCGGCAATCTGAAGGCAACCTTCTGTCATGGCTGACAGGAAACAACCCAGATTTTGCATACCCGGATCCAAACGATTTTTGGCTCAACACCGACGACGGAATTATCAAAGAGAAGCGTCTCGAAGTCCGCAGCTTGACAGATGCCATTCGCTACGTCGTCGAAATGGGCAACCGATTAGAAAGGATTTTGCCAATCGCCGAATTAAAAGATAGCAGCATTCCCAAGCGCTGGATTTATCCCGGTGCCAAAGGTCAAGAGCGCGTCGGCAACTTAATTCACCTCATAGAGTTGATGGTGCGCTCCGACGACAAGCACCGGGGATACTGGCCGGTAAAAGTGAAAGTCAAAGACGCCGACCCTGCAATCAAAGGCGACCAGCCGATCGAACTAGAATTCCACTCGCAAGCCGATGTATTCCGCGAGCTTTTCCAATATTTAATAGACATGGAAGGGGACGGCGATTTAACTTCAAACTTTGCTCTCCGCAGCGCGTTCCAGCAGTGCCAAATGCACCAGTTAACGGTGCAAAATAACGCAATGCTCGACGCGATTGTCGAATACTTAGACTTTAAAATTAACCGCACTACCGCCGATGTTCCCATGCCGTTCGATCCTTTTGCGGGCATGGATAAATCGCTGGCTGCTAAAGTTTTGGAAAAAATAGGTTTTGGGGATGGAGCCGCTATGTCGCCCAAAATTGATTCTAATAAAGAATCCGACATTGAAGCGCTAGCACCGGGGATCCTTCAAAATACAATTGTAAAAGTAGATATAGTTGAATGCGCCGAAGATAAAACCCTCAACGAAGCCTTGCTGGAACTGTTGAAGCATTCAAGCGCCGCGAGCGCTGCAGTATCAGAAAGAGTTTCTGAAGCGGGAATCGATCGCCTAATTGCAGGCGCGGGGCTAGCTCAAAAAATTACTTCATTCTTAATGCGGCGAGATGTTGCCAGCGCTTTAGGTATTGGCGATTTAGATAAGTGGATCGGGTCAGCAGAAGTCGGATATACCGATAACCCAGAGACTCAAGCTTTGAGGTTTCCCGAATCCGATCCGCTTCAACCTTACAACCGGCCCATTACTGAAAATCCCCGAATTCGAGAAATTGATACCAAAGAGCCAAAGGCAGATTAATTTATGAAATTCAAACAAGATCCAAGTTCAGGGCGAATAGTTGTAGAACTAAAACACAATGAAGAATGCAATCACGACCTAGAAGAGTTATTTTCAGCTTTGTTAGAATTTACAAGCGAATAGGCTGTAATAATTCACGATTTAAACAAACGCGTAACCGAATTAGAAATACACATCAAAAAACAGAGGGATTATGATTATCAAAGACGGTGAAACTGCTAGCGATTTGTACAACGGCACTGCTTCTCAATCTTGGGTGCAGGGAGTGAGCAACTTTTTTGGAAACATAGCAGCCAAGATCGGAGAGGCGATCGCTAACTTCCAAATCGGCGATGTTAAATTCGGAGACTGGTACAGAGACGATCCGCTTGGAGCGACAGCCGGCGCAGTTCTCGGCGGAACTGCAATGTATTTTGGAGGCAAGCTGGTGCTCGGTGTTGCCGGCACAGTTTCGCGAGTTGTCGGCGCGGTGCGGTCGCTCGGCGTGATGGGCGCGGCGCGGGCAGGTGCGGGTGCAGCTTTGCGATCGGTTGGGGGCAGGGCTTTGGCTTTGTTAGGTTCTCCCGGCGCGCTGGCTACTCGCTGGCTGCAAGGGGTGACTACTGGAGCGCTTATCCGCTGGTGTACGGGAAGCGCAGTTCGCTTGCTCAATTTCAACTTTCAGGCGACTAATGAAAGTTTAGACAGTCAAGTTACTTCGGCTCAAAACAGTTTGTGGGGAATTGTCGGCGCTGGTTTTGGTGCAACTTTAGGGGCAGGTTTGTGCGGCATTATTCCCGGTGCTGCTGTAGTTAGGTTCAACCCTGCCAAGCTAGCGGCTATTAAAGAAGTAGATGAGGAGCTTTACGAAGAAATAATCCCTCAAATTAAATCAATGGTGATGGGTACAATAAATGTTGCAAAAAAAATTGGATTCACGCAGCTTTACAAAAATGTCCGCAAAGTAATTAAAAGCAAATCGCCGTTTATTCGCCAATTTTCTCCCAGCCTTGCTAATACAATAGACAAGTGGGGCGAAAAAGGTTCTAAACCTTGGACAATTAACGGATCGGTCGAAGAGAAGATAGAAACAATTCCCGACGAAGGCATCAAAGCTTACTATGAAAACCTTTGGGAAGAGTTTGTTGATTCTTGCCAAGAGGCATTAATGGTATTTTCTACAGCATTTGGGTAGGTAAAAGTTATGAGCGCATGGGAAGACAAATTAAAACAATTAATTTCACCGACTGAAAGCAAATGGCCGTACCGCGTCGTACAAATCAAGCCCAACCGGAAAAACGATCGCGAAATTTATACTTTATCGGGGCGGGAAGAAGATATAGCGGCTAACGGTTCGCTGTTTCTTGCAACTTACGATGTATTCGAGCGCGATCGCATCAATCTTGAGGAATGGTTCGAGCAATGGCGCTTGGGCTTTCCGCTGTCAAACTTTAATCGAGAAACTTCAAACTATCCGTTAATGGGCGACAAGCAGTGGCGCAAGCCGGGTGCGCTGCCTAAATTTAAAGATTTAACCCCACCAGAATTGCGCTACAAGCAAGGTTATAGAGAGATTGAATATTGGAAAGACAGCAACAACGAAGCAGATTCGGTAATCATGGGCGGGACTGACAACATGATTGTCGATCAGATTATTAGATACGAATATCAAGGAAGCGCTAAAGCTCAAGAGCAACAATCTATAACTAGCGATGTAATCCGATATTCTGGGATTCCCGAAATTACTTTATATTTCAAGGGAATTGACAAAAATTTACCCGGCGAGGAGCGAATAATAACCGGCGAAAAAACTTTTCGATTTATGGGTTACACAGATAATCCTAAAATGGCACAGCAAAGAACGGATTTAGAATTAATCCGTCAATCCGACATCGATCGCATAGGTGCAAAAATCAAAACAATTTTTGGCACAACACCGCCCTACAAATGGTCCAAGGGTAAAAAGCAAGTGACATATCACGATTGGCTGCGTGGCTACAATCTTAATGTTTTTGCGTCTACTCATACAGAGGGAGAGCGCATGGTTCAAAATGTCTTGGCTTTGCGTGACTTGCAAATAGACGAAGCTTTTATAAAATACGGCGAAGCTAAAAACCCTGTTAAAGCTTATCCCCCTGCTGAAAATGTCCAAGTTTTAGGCAAAACGTTTAAAACCCCGGAACGGCTCCCTGTTGTCGATGTTACCTTTGAGTACGCAACTATTTATTTGTGTACGCTCAAAAAGACGCAATATATTGCTTAACAATTATTTACACACTCGATTAAATTGCGTTATAAGGAAAAATAGACCCCTATAGGGGTCTAGCTCAACAATAAATAGAGAGTTTAACTAAAAACCGAGACTAGACAAGGGCTGAGCGTGTTGTTAGCTTAAAAGGGTCAACACGCAGGTAAGGTTCTATGGCTCAAGATGTGCCCGCTCAAATTTTCTTCGACCAAATCGGTAACACTACGGTTCGCGCAGTGCTCACGGGTAACACGACTCTGCCCAGCACTATCAGTCCTAGTTCGTTTTTACTTGCCGTTACCGATGGTCTAGAAAAAGCGCAAATCATTTTTAACGGAGAAAACGGTTCAATCCCCGATGTTGCGACAGTTTCGGGCAAAGAGTTAGGTCAGACAGTTATCGCGGCAGACGGTCGGATTGAAATTCCGATTTTTTACGCAGTTGGCGGCAAGCTTTTTGTCGATCCGACAAATTCCGATCCGATCATTCTGTAATCCTGCTCCTAGTATTTTGAATTTCAATTGCAAACCTTCACTTACCACCAAAAACAATGGGCGAACTTTCGACTATAAAATATTTAGTTAAAAATGCGGAAAAGGTTGCTACAATTACCGCTGCTTTTACTAAATACAAGCTGGGACAAGATCAACCAAAGGTAAATGCACCTGCACGCGGTCCCAGCGTGTTACTAGCTCTTGCATCGTTTGATACTAAAGATGCCACTAAAAATACACTTGTCAAAGCCAGCGGGCGGGCAATGGCAGCAGGTACGAAAACAGCGACAGGCGCAACAGATGCGGTTCTTAATATCGAAACTGGCACCACTCCTGATACTGCTCGGCGCCGCGACGGATACAAGCCTGCCAAAGTAACTATTTTTGTACCAGAAGTAGCATCAAAAGCGGGAGAACCTGCTCCAGCTCAAGGCGAAGAAGATACAACAGCTCCTACGGGTGCAGGTAGCGCTGACAGCACAAGCACTACGCCTATCTCTCGCGTTACGGGCCTCGAATACCGCCGTCGATTGGGCAATAGTTTCACCTATCCTTTCGGATCGTCTGCGACCCCTGGACAAGACAAAGAAGAGGGTATGATGTCTTTTTTGTATGCCAGGCTTTCAACAGGCGGTAAAAGCTTATCTTTCAGCGGAGAAGAAGCACCTCGTCCCAATAAACGATAATGATAAATGGAGAAGTTAGAGAAGGCTTACAAAATAGCTTTACTCTTATAACTACATTAGGTCCTGATTTGAGCGATAGCGAGCGGGAAGAATTAATTGAAAAATCATATATATCTTCTCGCTCAATTATTGACTTTTTAAATGGGGAATTAGATGTAGAAACCTTTTTAGACGTTCAAGAGTTTTGTTTGACGCAACCAATGGACAATTATTTGCAGATTGTTCACACAAATATTGAGAGTTTGAGTTTTGCTGAACTGCTGCTAAGTTAATTATGAGCATTACCTTAGATCTAGAAAATTCAGCAAACTGGCAACCGCGCCTCGCTCAATCTTTTGTCGGCAGTTCAGAAAATCCGCTGCCCGAGTATGCACCTAATTTTGATTTTACTTCAAATATTATTGCCGTACTTGTGGATAACTCCGAAGCGCTTGACACATGGTACTCTGCGGGTTGGATCGGTCAAAAAATAAACCTTCCTTTCGGTCCGACCGCAGCTTCTACTTTTAGCAATACGCGGTTAAAGCTGCGGCAAAAACAACTTTTGGTATTTCCGAAGCTAGTGCCTACTTACAAAATATCAGTTAGATTTCCTCGCTGGTTTACCCAAGCAAGTATCACAATTTGGGAATATCTAGGACCGCAGACTGACACAATAGAGCAAAAGCTAGATACATTAATTCAACAGCAACAGCATCCGCCATAATGGCTATCAATTGGACTAATTTAATCACAAATCTTGCTGGCTTTACTGTGATAGCTGGCTTTCTATGGAAAGGCCTTAAAGTTGCCGAAAGATATGTAGCAGAGCGAACTGCTTCAACAATTGAAAGTCAATCAAAAGCTTTAGCACAGCAAGAACGCATTGCTGTACTAGAAAGTATTGTAGACATGATTAGTGTTCGGCAAGATCAGCGAGACAAGTTTTTACAAAAGTGGACAAAGGGAGAATTTGAAAAAGCATTGCAAGAAGATAACGAATATTATTTAGATGAAGACGAAGTCTATCATATTAGGCGCGATATTCCAAACCTTCAAAAAAAAGCAATGCAGCGTTATAAAAAAATCCACACTGATTTTACACCACCATGAAGCCCGATCCGTATGGCATCGCTGAAATAATCAGATCGTTAACTCCGGTATTTTTTGCAAGTGCTGGATTGACTATTATTTTAGTTACTGTACTCAACGGCGACAAATTGCCGGGCGACAGATTTATCTACGTTTTATCTTCTGCCGGCCCCTTATTGGGATTTGCTGGCGGTGGATTCAGCCCACAAAACCGCAGCCCGCAGAACAGAATTGATGCCGATCGAGTTGATATCGATCAGTCAAAATAAATAGGTGGCACCAATGCCATATGTTCAAGCTTATGAATGCCTCAAAGATAGTAATAGCTCTATCGCGCAATTGCTTGACGCTTTAGAAGATACTGTCACCGAATATATTTATCTAACTACGATGGCATGGCACGAAGCTAGGACAGGGAACCAACTTCGAGAAGGAGTTGAGGAAGATTTACTAAAACTGCTTGTACTTAAAAAAGCTCTAAAAGTTGAAATTGAAACTCGTAAAATACAATGCTTGATTTAACGACCAGTAAAAAAATTGTTGATTATTGCAAAGCCCGTAAATATCCAATCGACAATTTCAACATAATTTACCTCGAAGGGTTAAATATCAACGGCGTTTTAAACGCCGACGAACCCAATCAATTTAACGACGTGCGCTGCATCTTCGATAAAACTAAATGCTTGGACTGTTGGCAAGCAACGTGCGAGCCGGGTTACTGGTACACCGATCGACCTATGAACCCTAACGGCGCGTTCCGAATTGCCTTCGGGTTCCACAGTAAAGCCTGGAAAATTGGCTTGCACGGTTACTCGGACGAACACGAGGCACTTGTTCAAGTAGACGAAGTGCGCGGTTATCGAGACTACAACCGCGACATGAAGCGAATTAACGATCTTGAAGTTGTAGGAAATTTTGGCATAAACCAACACTGGGGGTATGACCTCCCCGCGGTGGACATCGGGCAAGCTTCTGCCGGTTGCTTAGTCGGCCGTACTCGATTCGGTCACAGACAATTTATGGAATATTGTAAAAACTCCGGTCTAGACCTTTTTTCGACGATCGTACTGCCAGCAAATGAAGTTTTTGCTTATTACTAAAGTGCTCAACGCCTAACGGCATCACAGGTTCAGGAAGTGCTCAACGCCTGGCGACATCACAGGTTCAGGAAGTGCTCAACGCCT
>NZ_JAUBQE010000012.1:0-135742 GCF_036701115.1 Microcoleus sp. Pol1C5
CCCTGACTTTCACAGCCGGCGTGTTGTGGGGAAATCGGCGCAAATTGCCAGCAATAGCAGCGGATTCTGGAAACAATACCCGAAACAATAGTTTTTCCGCCTCTGCACCAGCGTTGGAGAATGAACTGCTGTTACACAATGACAACCATCACGTTAAAACTCAAGAGGGAGAAGTCAAGAGTTTGAAGTAAACAATTGCTTAAATATAGCAATTTAATGGGCAGAAGTATGTATCTATTAACTCAAAGCTAATAAAATGTTCAGCACAATTCTTAGATGGGTAATTAACCGCCGCTGGCTAGTCGTTCTCGCTACCATTATTATTAGTCTTTGGACATTTTCTATCATTCCCCAAATGTCGCTGGATGTCTTCCCTCCTTTTGCACCCCCGCAAGTCGAAATTCAGACGGAAGCACCGGGACTCGCGCCGGAAGAAATCGAGTCTTTAGTAACACTACCGATCGAAAGTGCAATTAACGGAACTCCTGGAGTAACAGCAGTGCGATCGTCTTCCGCTGTGGGTCTTTCTGCCGTTAAGGTAATCTTTGATTGGCAAACTGACATTTATCAAGCGCGCCAGTTGATAACAGAACGGTTACAGCAAGCTCAAAGCAAACTCCCGACTGGGGTAGAAACACCGCAAATCTCTCCGACAACTTCACCTGTCGGTCTGGTGATTACCTATGCTTTTACCTCGGAAACTACTCCTTTGATGGAAGTGCGCCGTCTGGTTGACTGGCAAGTCACAAACCGCCTTTTAGGCGTGACTGGCGTTGCCCAAGTCGTGGCTTATGGCGGCGATCAGAAGCAATATCAAGTATTAGTAGAACCTGCCAAGTTAAAAGCTTTTAATGTGTCGTTGCAGCAAGTTGCCGAAGCGACAGCGGCTGCGAATGTTAACGCGCCGGGGGGGTATTTAATTACACCGGATCGAGAAACTTTAATCCGGGGGGTGGGGCGAATTGAGTCTGTGGAAGATTTGCAGCAATCTGCGATCGCCTCTCGGCAAGGAACAGTCGTCAGAATTGCTGATGTCGCTGATGTCAAGGTTGGTGCTGCAATCAAGCGGGGCGACGGCAGCTTTAACGGCAAAAAAGCTGTGATTGTGATGGTAAACAGACAGCCAGTTGCTGATACTCCAGCGGTAACGAAAGCGGTTGAGGCAGCAATGGCTGAGGTGAAGGAAGCTCTGCCAAAAGATATTAAAGTTACTGTGACTTTCCGACAGGAAGAATATATTAATTCCTCGGTGGAAAATGTGCGATCGGCTTTAGTTGAAGGCAGTATTATCGTCACCCTTATTCTCATCCCATTTTTGATGAATTGGCGCACTCTGGCGGTTGTTTTGCTGGATTTCTTTCTGACTTGGCTGTTGGCGCTTCTGGCGATGAATTGGCTGGGGCTGGGATTAAATACGATGACTTTGGGGGGTTTGTCGGTGGCGATCGGCACTGCGATCGACGATGCGATCGTCTATGCCGAAAATACCTACCGCAATTTGAGAGAAAATACGTCTTCTCTTCATCCGCGTCCTGTGATGGATGTGATTTTTGATGGCAGTCAGGAGGTGCGCGATTCGTTAATTGGAGCGACTGTTATTGGGATTGTGGTGTTTTCTCCTATTTTTACTTTACCCGGTATAGAAGGTCGAGTTTTTACGCCGATGGGGATTACTTATTTGGTAGTTGTTGTGATTTCTAGTCTGGAATCGCTGTTAATATCTCCGGCCCTTTGCGCTATTTTATTGCCCAACAAACGTATGAGTGGTAAAGAACCTTGGTTGCCGAGATTTTGCAAGCATATTTATCATTCTTGTATCAGGATATCAATGCGTTATTCGGCGATTATTTTAGCTTTTGCTGCTGCTAGTATGGTGGCGGCATTAATTATTTTGCCATCCTTTGGACGGGTGTTTTTGCCGGAGTTTCAGGAGCAAACTTTGGTAAATACTATTCAGCTTTATCCGGGTGTATCTTTGGAGACAACAGATAGCGCGGCTTTTGCTATTGAAGATGCACTTAAGGATGATAGCAGGTTTGAATACGTGCAAGTGCGATCGGGCAGAGCTCCGGGAGATGCTGATGCTGCGGGAGTCAATTTAGCTCACATCGATATCGGTTTGAGCGAGGAGGGCATGAAAAATAGACCGAAAACTTTGGAGGCGCTGCGGCAGGAATTTGCTAAATTGCCGGGAGTTGCACCAAATATCGGCGGTTTTATTTCTCACCGGATGGATGAGGTTTTATCTGGTGTCAGAAGTCAGATTGCTGTCAAAATCTTTGGCCCGGATTTGGATCAGCTTCGCAGCCTCGGTGCCCAAGTTGGAGAGCAAATGAAAACTGTTGAAGGAATTGTGGATTTGCAACTCGAACCCCAGGTGCCAGTGCAACAAATTCAAATTAAGTTTGACCGCCAAGCTGCGGGTAGATACGGTTTGAAAATCGGAGAGCTTTCTGAAATAATTGAGACAGCTTTAAACGGCAAAGTTGTTTCTCAAGTTTTGGAGGCGCAGCAAACTTTTGACTTAGTTGTTTGGTTGCAGCCTGAAGCCCGAAATAACTTAGAAACTATTCAGAATTTGTTGGTTGATACTCCAAGCGGTAATAAAATTCCCCTAGCCCAAGTTGCTACTGTAAAATACGGTACGGGGCCAAATACGATTAACCGCGAGAATGTTTCTCGCTTAATTGTAGCAGCGGCTAATGCTAAAGGTAGGGATTTGCGAGCAGTTGTGAATGAAATTCAAGCTAAAGTCAAACGAGAGGTAGAGTTGCCTTTTGGCTATTTTATCCAGTACGGCGGTCAATTTGAAGCCGAACAAAGAGCTTCGCAAAATATTATGATATTTAGTGCGATCTCTTTTCTTGTAATTACAGTATTGATGTACATTTCGGTCAAGTCAATTCCTTCAACTGCTATGATTATGATTAATTTGCCACTCGGATTAGTGGGAGGAGTAATCGCGGTAGCTTTGACTGGTGGCATCATCTCTGTAGCTTCTTTAGTTGGCTTTGTGACTTTATTTGGCGTTGCCACCCGCAACGGCTTGCTTTTAGTAGATAACTACAACACTAAATTGGCAGAGGGAATGCCTTTTAAGGAAGCAATTATTAAAGGCTCGATGGAACGGCTGAATGCTATTTTGATGACCGCTTCAACTTCAGCTTTAGGTTTAGCACCTTTAGCATTAGAAGGCGGGGCGGGAAAAGAAATCCTGCAACCTTTGTCAGTAGTAGTTTTAGGCGGATTGTTTACTTCTACAGCATTAACGCTGTTAGTGTTACCCGCGTTGTACGCCAAGTTTGGCAGATTCTTAGTGCCTAAACAAACACCGCCCGTTTCTGACAACGGAAAGGTAGTTCAAGCCGTTTTTGAGAACTGATTTTCGCGGTATATTGTTCAGATTTTCTCATTCGTTTATGTCCAAAAAAATTAAGATGAAGAAAATACTAATTAAGGCAGTTGCATTGACTTTAGCTAGTACAGTTTTAATGGCTCCTAGCTATGCAAGTTTCGAGACAGATGAGAGTAGGCTTTTCAATGTTGACGGAGACGTGTACTCTTCCCCCACTCGCTGGCGGCTTGTCAAACAAACTTTCGTATTACACTTTCCTGAAAACAGCAACCCTGTTACCCAGATAATTATTGCCACTCCACCCAATGTCGCTGTGAGTAATGATATTGAGGTGCTGGAACACAAGGGTAAGAAAATTAGCATTAATGTTTCTGTCAAGGGCAAAAATATTATATTAGACTTCCTTGAACCCGTCGCCCCTGGCAGCAGGATTAATATTAATTTTAACAAAGTTAAACAACCCATTCTTGATTCTACTTCTATGTACCGATTTTCAGCTAAAGCCGTTGGTAGTGACACAGAGATTCCCATAGGTGTAGCTGAGTTTCGCACAGATTAATTAATCTAAAGATTGGCATTAATTTTTAGTGGAGTATGGAAGATAAATATGATGTAAAGTTTGTTAGAATTACTAATCATTGAATGCAAGGAGTAAAGCACATGAATGTTTTTAAATCAGGCTTGATTGTTCTAGGAAGTGTGGGTCTGCTTTTCTTGGGAGCTTGTGGGAACAGCAACCCAAGCGCCACTTCAGATACCCAGTCCGCTGAGTCCAAGTCGTCCGATGGAGCAGCAAAAAAAGAGATATCTAACCATACCGATGCGTCTCACAAAGGCGCTCAAGTTGTCGAGTCAGCTCCCTATCACTTAGAGTTTGTCTCGGAAAATGAAGATAATGGAACTCGTTTAGATTTCCATATTCTAAAAGAAGACAATAAGGAAGAAATCTCTAATGCTAAAGTAACGGCTCAAATTCAGCTACCTGATGGTAGTCAAAAGACACTTCCCATGGCCTATGAAGCTAAAGAAAAACACTACACGGCTTTGCTTCCTGGAAAGGCAGCGGGTCAGTACCAGGTGAAAATTACTTCGGACATTGGCGGGAAAAAAGTAGACGGTCGCTTTAGTTTTAAGCAGTAAATTTTTCCTGTTGGGTAGGGCAAGAAAAACAAGCTTTAAGGGTAGTGATCATGTCTCACAATCACAGTCACGGAGGACACCGACACGACCACGGTGGTGGTAATTACAACCGTGCCTTTGCCATCAGCATCGCACTCAACACGGGGTTTGTCATCATTGAGGCATTTTATGGCATTCTTGCCAATGCCCTTGCCCTACTTGCCGATGCAGGTCACAATTTGAGTGATGTTTTAGGTCTGCTACTGGCTGGGGGAGCAACCATTCTTGCCCGTCGGCGACCGACAGCACGCCGTACCTATGGACAGCACGCCGTACCTATGGGCTGCGTCGTTCTTCCATTTTGGCAGCTCTGTTGAACGCTATTCTCCTGCTGGTAGTTTCAGGGGCGATCGCTTGGGAAGCTATTCAACGTTTTTCAGAACCAAGCTCAATATCAGGCGATACAATTATTGGCGTTGCAGCCGTAGGAATCGCTATTAATCGGGAAGTGCCTTAATGTTTATGGCCGATCGTCATAATGCCTTGAACATCAGAGGTGCGTTCCTCCACCTGATTGCTGATGCAGCAGTATCTTTGGGTGCGGTGCTGGCTAACATCGCTATTGTGGCAACTGGCTGGCTTTGGTTTGACCCTATTATAAGCTTGATTATTGTTGTTGTTATTGTTTTAGGGACTTGGCAATGGTTCCAAGAATCCCTCAACTTAACCCTCTTCTGTCACTCTGGGAAAATAAAAATAAGAGCCAAATTTTTAACTGTAGATATAGCGAGCATTTGAGCGTTTATTTTCTAACAGAATGGCTGAAATCAAGATTTTTGGTAAAAGTCTTATGCTATAAGCCTTCCAGATTATTTTTTGCCGAAAGTGACAGAAAAGGGTTAATAACAGATGCCGTACCAGCAAGCATTGAACCCCTTGCAGTCCGCACTTATTTAGCTGGACTCTCTGGCGTAACTGGTGTTCACGACCTTCATATTTGGGAAATGAGTACAACTGAGACAGCCCTCACAGCTCACTTGGTGATGCCTAAAGCTTATACCGGTGATGCTTTTTTAGTGCAGGTAAATCAAGAGCTGCACGACCTTTTTGGTATTGAGTACACTACGCTCCAAGTAGAAACTGGCAATCCGAGTTATCCTGATCCTCTTGCTCAAGAAAATGTTGTGTTGTGAGTATAAAAAATATCTTGATACACATTATTCTCGATCTTATCCTATCGCACCCTCGGCAGTAGCAACTTACCACAACAAGAATGAATAGTTTCTTTAAAAAATCTGATTTCTGGATAAATGTGCTTAAAAGGTCAAAAATTTCATCCTGATTTCATTTTAATATGTCAATTTAGATACTAACAGAGTCTTTTACTAAGGAGTCTGAGGCTTGATTAACGAAATCAATCGGTTGTCATACAGGAGTGAAATAATGAAAAGACTAATCTGTTTGTCTGCTGTAGCTTTGGCTCTCACAGTTCCCATTGCTGCTGACTATGCCAGTGCCAACATAGGATCTACTCCTCATATCCATGGAGCTGTACAATTTCCTCAAACTCGGGCAAGGATTGTTCGGCATACGATTAGGTTGCATATTCCTCAAAGCCGTAGTCCTGTTTCTCATCTGATTATTGATGTTCCACAGGGGTTAATAGCCAGTAACAATATCACTTTAACAGACGACGTGAAAGGAAAAGTTAATGCTGATTTTTCTATGGGAGACAATCAAATTATAATAAAAATTTCTCAACCTCTTACGTCAGAATCCAAGCTTAAACTTGTTTTGAACAATGTAAAAATAAGAGGTGTTTCTAACGCTTGGCTATACCGAATTTCTGCTAAATCTGTTGGGGTTAATGGAGAATTTCCAATGGGTCTAGCTCGAATTCCTGTCTATTAAGAGGAATATTTTTGTGGCAGACACACTATCATACTGTCCTTGATTATGAAAGTTCTGCTAGTTGAATATGAGCTAGTTTGAGGTGGAGCGATTAAGCCAACATTGAACCCGGAAAATATATTGTTGATTGGGTTTTAGATAGCACCCAGGTTGAGAATTATCTAGAGAACCAAAACAACCATATACACTGGCAATCTTCGACTGGTTACTGCCTGGAAAATCGGGTTTAGAACTGCTGCGTAAATTGCGGACTTGCAATAGTAATTTGCCTGTGTTGATGCTAACGGCAAAAGACCTCGTAGAAAACAAAGTAGCTGGACTGGATGCGGGAGCTGATAATTATTTAGTGAAGCTGTTCGGAATGGCAGAACTGTTAACCAAATTTGGGGCTTTGCAAAGGCGATCGCCCCAAATTCACTCGTACAAGCTACAGGTAGAAAATCTGGTTGTGAACTGCGGAAATCGAACTGTATGTCATTTCGCCATAAGTAGCAAAAGCCAGATAATTGCTCTAATAAACAAAGAGTTTCTACTGAGCGAATACTTTATAAAACATCCGAACCAAATTGTCAACACTGACCTAATTTGGAATCAGCTATTGAAGGTTAGTGCAAATACCTTTAGCAATGTGGTAGCAGCTCAAGTGCGCTTGCTGCGGCGCAAACTTGAGTCGGTTGGCGGCGCGAATTTAATTGAAACTTTACAGGGCGTAATATACCGGATGAGAAATTAAAGTAGGGTGGGTATTGTTCAGAACCCCTGTTATTTACCAATAGTCCTACAGGAAGCTATTGTGTCTGTCATGAGTCAAAGGCAAGGCAGTGTAGGAAGAACTTGTGAGATTCTTCGCTAGACTTAAAATGACAGAATTACGTTGAAATATCTAAGGTCTGACCAATTACCTATTATTAAGTTATGAAAAATGAATCAAAATAAACTATTTAACCGGACTCGCTGGAAATTAGCCATTTCCTATGCAGCAGTAATAGGTTTGATTTTAAGCTTGTTGGGATTTGGCGTATATAGGGCGATCGCCCACGCTTACTGGGTAGCCCTAGACCGCGAATTAAAATCGGTCGCGGGGACGCTACACGACAGCCTAGACCTCGAATTGCAGCAGGCTGGACGTTTAGAGCCAATAGTAAACGAACTTTTGCCCAACCTCCGCCTAATTGGAGTTAACAGCATTAAAAAACAGTTGCCACCCCACAATATTGTAAGCGGTATTAACCAAGGCTACTACTATATTCGTTTATTTGATTATTCCGGAAAATTAATTGCTACAGCAGGCGCTTATCCAGCCGAATTATCACCATTATTTAGCTCCAAACACTGCCAAACAATAACTGATACTAAAGGCAACGTTTATCACCAAATTTCTGTAGAACTGCACACTAAAAGCCAGCAAACTTGGGGATATTTTCAAGTGGGGCGAAGCCTACAAGACTTTAATGATTATCTCCGTACAGTAAAATGGGTTTTGAAATTAGGATTGCCTACAGCATTGATTTGTGTCGGCTTTTCTAGTTGGTTAATGGCAGGATTGGCAATGAAACCGATTTATGCTTCCTACCGACGAATTCAACAGTTTACAGCGGATGCCGCTCACGAATTACGAACGCCTTTAGCTGCTTCGCAGGCTACAGTAGAATCAGCGCTGTTGACGCCTCAATTGGATGAAAAAGAGGCGCGGGAAACTTTGCGGACGATCGATCGCCAAAACCGACGACTGACTCAGTTAGTTGCTGATTTGCTGCTGCTGGCTCGCATGGATAATCAACCGATAGCCTATCGCCCTCAATTGTGTTGTTTGAATGACCTGGTTAGCGATTTAGTAGAGGAATTAGCAGCAATGGCGATCGCAAGAGAGGTAGCGCTAACATCGGAGTTGCGGGTGCATCAGCCATTGAGTGTTATTGGTGATTCTAACCAGCTTTATCGCTTAGTTTCTAATTTAATTGTCAATGCGATTCAATACACTTCACCTAGTGGCAACGTAAATGTTATTTTAGAGAAAAGTGACCATTTAGTTGTGATTCATGTTCAAGATACAGGGTGTGGGATTGCAGCAGAAGATCAAAGGCAAATTTTTGACCGTTTCTATCGAGTTAACAGTTCACGCGATCGCGTTACTGGCGGCTCGGGATTGGGATTAGCGATAGCGCAAGCTATAGCCTTAGCACATGGCGGTAGCCTGACTGTGCAGAGCAAATTAGGTACAGGTAGCATTTTCACATTGCGATTTCGAGAAAGAAATGTGCCGTTGGTGAATGATGCCATGAATCATTGAGGAATCGGCACATCTCATGAGCGATCGCTTCTCGGATGTAGTGTTGCAACGCGCGCAACCCCATCCCATTCGTCGGCCACGCCGCAAATATATCATTGCTGCGGAATGTAGCAGTCAGCGACAGTTCACCATCCACGACGCGCGCCCAGATGTGATTGAGACATGGGCTACCAACTGTGCTGATGGTCGGAGGAACCATCAGCGCGTCTGCTGAAGTTGCCGCCACAATCCCAGAGGTTGATAACAGCGCTGGCAGTGTCAATCTCGTTAATCAGTTTGGCGATAACTTCTTCGATCTGGTCACGCCCAAACCATGACCGCACCCGTTGACCGTAAATGTACTTGATTCCCTCGTGGTATGGGGCATCTTCCAGAATCTGCGGGATGTAGTCTTCCAGGGGGCGATCCATCGGCAAATAGTTGGGCTCCGGGAAAAAGAACTCCGGCGGTTCCTCTGTGACCACAGCCATCAAATCGATCAGCTCTTGCCACTGTCCGTCGTAGCCTGTCGGTCGCAGCACACCCGTCGTCTTGATGCGGTGGATGATTTTTATCCAAGTTTCGGCGATCGTTTTGCCTTCTCTCCGGTGGCCGTACCGCTGACCTGGGAACACCGTGGGCAAGTTCTCCACCAGCGGGAATATTGTCGGCGTTGCCCACTCCGCCTTCTGGGCAAGGTTGGCTAATTTTTTGGCTAGAGTGACTGCTTCAGAAATGCTGTGGACTTCATAACATTCGATTGATTCCCGTAGCAATTGCAGATTCTCAAACGGAATTTCGATGTCGATGTATCCAATCACGTCTGATGATACTTTCCAACTGTAAAAATTATCCTCATTTTTCTCAGATTCAAATCCTTCTCTAAAGAAATCTAATAAACACTACACTCCACCAGAATTCTTATCTTCCTTCGTTGCATTCAGCACTATCAGAAATCTGACATGAGGATTCCAAAGTAAGTTTCGCACCAAGAAATTGATACCGCGTGTTGGAGAGTAGAGTTGTCCGATCGCCCCATACTCATGCTCTTCCAGTTTCTTTTAAGGATGGCGGCGGGTGCCTTGAAGCAGGAAGTAACAGTCGTGAGGCTGTAAAAACTCGGAAGCGATCCAAAAGTTCCGAGGAATCCCCACCCTCAAAGACCTTGGCACGCAGTGCTAAGTATACGGGTGGGGAGGATGTCAAGGGTGAAATGACAGTAATGTCCGATTAATTTTTGATTTACTTTTATCTCCGCGCCTACCGTCGCGGAGTGGAAGACAGCTGAACTAACAATTCCCGCACCCGGCCTACTTTCAAAGCGAGCTACTGAAACCACTCTCCGCAGAAAGTGCTAATTGTGGCGACTGAACGCTCACCCGCCACTGTCCCCTCGCATTGGCGCCCGTCACGCGCGAGGCGATCGCGAAGAAAGAAAACACAACTTTTCGCTTTCCTGAAACCGCTTAGATCCTCGTACAGCAGGTCGGAGCCTTTGAATTAATTATCAGAGGAGGTGGATTTCTCCTCAGTTAATCATCCAAAAGGATGAAGTTAATTATCCGGTTCTTCAGCCCGTGTAGCCATGCTGCACCATGTTGTCAACTGTTGCAATCTAAAAAAGGTTAGCAATGCTTACCGCGAAAAATTTGATTGGGAGTTTTTTGTTCAGATGACTATCCAAACTATCAACGATGTACTATTTCCCCCTTTCCTTTTTACCACTCTCTTTTGCTTAGCCTCAGTATTCCTGCACAAACCTGAAGCAGCCCAAGAAGAACTCACAGACAATCGAACCCAAGTAAATGTGTCAACAGTCGCAACACCATCCGATGGTATTGGCAGTGCCGTAAATGGAGCAACAATTGAAATTGAGAAACCAGCCAGCTCCCATCACACTCGCCATCAGACCACAGGCAAAAAAACACCAAACAAACCAGCAAAACCAATTGATTTTGCCGCACATTCAGGCGCAAGCACAACCTCAGTTCCTGCCGTTAATACTTCACTAATTTCACTTAGGCAAGCTCGCAAAATTGCTAGCGCCATCAAAGCTGCTGCGCCAGAACTGGGGTTCAAGCAAAAAGTTAACGGCTCTGATTCCTCTATTGAATGGTTGCAGGCTCAAATCAAAAATCGGCTGGAAAATTCTCCCCTAATTGTGATGCCTATCATCCTCAAGCTTGCTCCCAAAGCGGTGATTGCAAATACTCTAGCATCTGCTACTTCCGAACTAGGTGAAAGTGCGCGTTCAGTGTCCTAGCAGCGAACGAAAAGTTTCTCAACCAACCAGCGTACTCGTTTACCCTCCGAAACTTATAACAATGCCCAAGCCTTCGTAAGGCTTGGGCAGTTCTTTTGACCAGAATAAGCGATTTTCCAATAAAATCCTAATTTTTTATTAAAGGGGAACAAAACTAGCAAAACAACTTGCAAAGTGAATCAAAAAATAGTATAATCAAATTATTACAAGCGCCACTTCTATTTGAGCGTACTGTTATGGCGGCAATTAAACCTGTTACCTTCCTAGACCTCATAGATGCGATCGCCACCTTGCCAATTATCAACTTTCCTGATAATTTAAGTCAGTTGAGTAGCAATAAAAGCCAATCTAACTGCAATAAAGGACGCGGGCGGAGGCATCCTCGGCGCAGCGCCCCGCAAGTGGCCCATCAAGCGATAAAAGCTTTTCGGCAGACTTGACGAAAAGACACTTTCGTCCAATAATAAGGGAGCTTCCATTTTGGAGGGCTGCGCCGTGAAGGTTCAAGGCAACGGGCGTGCTAAGATTTTGACGCCCGCCGAAATATCTAGGCTGTTCGACCGGGGTTTTGTTACAGCAAGGGATAGGCTTTTGTTTGCTGTGACTTTTTATTGTGCCTGTCGTATTTCAGAGGCGTTAGCTTTAACAACTCAGGACATTGTTGGCGGTGTGGTGACGCTGCGGAAAGCGACAACTAAGGGCAAGTCAGCAACGCGAACGCTGCCACTACATCCCATGTTGGCTAAGTTTTTATTGGCTTACAATCCAGATGCGGGTTTTTTGTTTCCTGGGCGAGAGGGTACGAAGCCTTTGACACGCTCTCAGGCAGACTTGATTTTTAAAGAAGCTTGCAAACGGGTAAGAATTAAGGGAGCTTCCACACATTCGATGAGGCGGACAGCACTGACGAACTTGAGCAATGCTGGGGTGCCACTGCGGGTAATTATGGAGATATCAGGTCACAAAAATTTGTCAAGCCTCCAGCGCTATTTAGAAGTGCAGCCGGAACAGCTTGTCAAGGCACTCGGGATTCTGAAGTGAAGCTATCGCGACTTTGGTTCGCCAGATTGTTTCAACAGTTGAAGGGCTCTCCCGTAAGTCTTCTTTGAATTCAGGCGATATTTGGACGCAAGGCTCGCGATGGCTACCCATTTCTTCCCGGATGTATTTGAGCTAAAACAAAGGCAACTGCTATCCGCGACAATCCTGACTGGTTTGAGCCGCCTGCTCAAGAGTGAGGTGTGAATAAGCTTTCCTGACTCTTGAGCTGTAATTGACGTAATCCCCATAACTCCATAAAAACTATCTTACGGAACCAGTAAAAGGGCAGATATATACTTACTGCTGCAAATGCTAGGAAATGCCCAAATCATTAAAAATGACTCCACCAATCAAGAAGCCGAAGGTACTTATCAGTGCGACACCAGCAGTAAATACACCGGAATCCTGATTGTCATTACACCCACAAACCGCCAATATTTACCCCTTAAAAGTTAGATATTTGGGGTAATTTTGGTTGGTAGCGACTACTATATCACTAAAAAAAAGCTCAAATAATTAAGTTATTTTCGGGCGAAAAGCCCTTGTGAAAATTTAGGGATATTCATTGATAGTCAGAAGATTG
The DNA here is from genome assembly GCF_036701115.1 of Microcoleus sp. Pol1C5. Lineage (NCBI taxonomy): Bacteria > Bacillati > Cyanobacteriota > Cyanophyceae > Oscillatoriales > Microcoleaceae > Microcoleus > Microcoleus sp. Pol1C5. The sequence goes on from NZ_JAUBQE010000012.1 coordinate 12,542, forward strand.
AACTGACAAATTTGTCAGTACAAGACAGGTTTGGCCTTGTCAAAGAGCGGCAGCCCTGTCACGCGCGCGTGAAGAAGGCTCTCAAACACCTTCCATTTGGTTGACGACGTTAGCGCAGCTCTCGAAGAGGATCGCTCGATCTGATTTTTTTCAACCGCGATCGACAATAAATCTTGTTGATTATCGATCGCGAGCACCTAGGATGACGTAAATACGTCGTTAGCGCAGCTCTCGAAGAGGATCGCACTCAGCCAGCGGGCTGGTCAAAGAGCGGCTATCGCCGCTATTGGGAGTGACCTGCTCATTTAAGTTTCATCCATTTTTAACAATAGCGAACGCATTCACCTAGGAAAGCCTTCATCACGGGCGATCGCCCTCAAAAAAGCCAGTTAGCTGTTAAGAATTAGGATTGACTTCTATTTCAGTTAACTGGCTCCCTTTCAATTAACCACACAAAATTCAAAGAGGGATGCTATCTCGCCTTGACATCCTCACCGGGAATTGAGCCACGGTGATTCCAAGAATCACTTCTTAGACCTTTCTGCTTCATCGCAACTGCCATCAGACTGATGCCTATCCGGTCTTACGTTCGCTCCACAGACTTTCACCGCAAGCCCTGCGGCAAGAATATTTTTTGCTGCATTGATATCTCGGTCGTGGTGCGCCCCGCAGATTGGGCAATCCCATTCCCGAACATTCAATAGCATTTTTTCCACGATGTGACCGCAATTGCCACACCGCTTAGAACTCGGAAACCATCGGTCAATCTTGATTAAAGTACGACCGTACCAGTCACACTTGTATTCAAGCTGTCTTACCAACTCGCCCCAACTCGCATCACTGATGGAGAGGGCAAGTTTGGGGTTCTTCACCATATTCTTCACGGCCAAATCCTCGACGGCGATCGTTTGGTTTTCGCGCACCAATCGAGTGGTCAGCTTGTGAAGAAAATCCTTTCTCGCGTCAGCGATGGACTGATGCACCTTTGCCACTTTGAGTCGTGCCTTGTGGCGATTGTTCGATCCATGAAGCTTGCGACTCAACGCCTTCTGAGCTTTCCTGAGCTTGCGGCGTTTCGCATTGAAGCCTTTGGGGTTGGCAATCTTCTCGCCATCGCTCAAGGCAACCAGGCTGGTCACACCCAAATCTACCCCAATTTCACTGGAGCATTTTGGCAATGGCTCAATCTCGACATCCACCAGCAAGGAAACTGTCCAGCGTCCAGCAGGCGAGAGCTTCACCGTAATGGTCGATGGAGTTGCACCTGGTGGCAATTCTCGACTCCAGCGAATCGACAGGGGTTCAGAACACTTGGCAAGAAAGACTTGCCCGTCTCTGAACTTGAAGGCAGACTTGGTAAACTCTGCGCTGCCGCCGTTGCGTTTCTTCTTGAAGGTGGGGTATTTCGCCCGCCCGTCGAAGAAGTTCGAGAATGCTTTCTGAAGGTGTCTCAATCCTTGCTGCAATGGGACACAGCTAACCTCGTTGAGGAATTGCAGATCTTCCTGCTTTTTCCATTCGGTCAACATTGCCGAAGTATCGCTGTAACCGACTCGCTTCTTCTGTTCGTACCAAGCCTGTGTTCTCACAGCAAGGGCGCGATTGTAGACCAAACGAGTACAGCCCATCGTGCGTCTCAACAAGGTTTCTTGTTCAGGCGTGGGATAGAAGCGGTACTTAAAGGCTTTTTGCGTTATGTCTCACATTATAGCAATTATCCTGTGAGATGCGTAAGTTCTAATGTAAAGCCGTGCTAGAAGCACGGGGTTTCTAACCCATTTTAGCAGGAGCTAGTGGAATTAACGCATTGGCTTGACCAACAACTAACTGAAGATTCGATCCGGCGATATCTCGAAGCTGCTAATAAAGGTAATTGGACAGCGATTTCTGTACTGCAAAGATTTTTGCAACGCATCCATAAAAATTTTTGACAACAGAATCATTACCATTAAGCGAACGCAATCTTTCCTTGTAACTATGAGAGAGATTGGTATTAGTGCCAATTCCTAGCAACACTAATTAATGGCCAAAAACTCTGCCTATTTCCCTAACAAAACTAAAACACAGAATCAAGTAGTAGCCATTGGAGAAAGAGCGCTTGTACAATGCGTTAAAAGCTGGTGTCCTCCCAGTTTGGAATCAAGATTTCCAGGGAAAATCCTCCCTTTCTGGATTCCTATACTTCCTGAGCGACCGCACTCTGATGCAGAAATTCTCAAGTTTGAACCGCTCCACTATCACTTTGACTTTCGCTTTTGGCATGACCGACTTATCAACTTATTCTTCACAGATGGGGAAACTGCTGAAGATTGGCAAGCACGAGTTCAATTAGCTTGTGAAGTTATCGAATTGACACTCCCCGGTCTAAAGACACGGGGATTCTTAAGACATTTCGATCTTAATATCCCTATTACTAGGGTTCCCAAACTCACCACAAAAGCTATTTGAGTGTGGTGATACATTTTGGGCGTTTAGGTGTTCTTGCACCAGGTTTCGTGGAGTCCCCACGTACCGCGAGCAATGCTCGGTCTCTAATCGTTTTTGCAGCTCCGATATCAGCGTGCTCGTAATAGCCGCATTCCACACAGATGAACTTTTCTCCATCTCTACTCGAGCGCTCTATATGACCGCAATTTCTGCATTCTGTGCTGGAGTGTTTGGGATTGACTTTAATGGTGACTTTTCCTTGCTTTGCAGCCAGATACTCAATCTTTAAAATCAATTCACCCCAACTTGCGTCTGATATCGAACGATTTAAACCTTTCTTTCTCGATTGTCCGTTTTTGAGGAACCTCCCTGTCTTTTCGTCAATTTTTACGCGACAGCGACGCCTCATCCCTGAAATATTTAAGTTTTCTAGGGCGATCGCATCTACGTTGCGAGATACTATCTTGTTAGCTACTTTCCATTGATAAGCCTGACGCCGTTCACTAATCTTTTGATGCAGTCTACCTAATCTTTTAGCTGCTTTTTGGCGGTTTTTGCTACCTTTAACTTTACGGCTGACCCTTCTTTGTCTGATTTTTAGAGTGCGTTTAGTTTTTTTGTTAGTTGCAAATTTCGGGTTGTCTATGTGGCAGCCATCTGATAAATGAACTAATTTAGTAATTCCCATGTCGCAGCCAATTATTTTGACAATTTCTGACTTTTGTTTAGCTTTGTAGTCGGGAACTGACTTATCTTCAATTCTGATGGATGCGTACCAACCATTTTGCCGTTTTCTCACAGTACAGGCTTTGATTGTAAAACCGTCAGGGATGGGACGTGAGTTGTGGAATCGCATCCATCCTAATTTAGGGAGATAGATCTTGTTGCCTTGTACTTTTACACCCATGACAAAAGTGAAAGATGTAAAATTACTGCGATTTTTGAATTTAGGAAATCCTCGGCCTTCAAAGAAGTTTTTGTAGGCAGTGTCTAGCCGTTTAACATTCTGTTGTAAAACTGTTGAGTCGAGCTCTTTGTACCAAGGGCGAGCTTTTTTTAAATCTGGTAATGCCACGATCTGAATCTCGCCTGCACTACGACGAGGATTTTTGATTTGGGATTCTAGATCAGACTCACGTGAGTTTAACTTAGAATCTTTCCACGGGTTGCCCGTTGCACCATTTTTACTGACACAGCAGGTTAAGGGAGCAGCTTCACTGTGAGTTCTTATATCGCAGTAATTGCCGAGTATGAACTGTTGATTGTATTGGGCGATTCGATCGTTGAGACACCAATTATAGTGGTTGCGAAGCATATCGACCCAGTTCGACATTTTTGCATCTTGCGTTTGATTGGGGCGTAGCTTGTAAACGTAGTTGGAAAACATCGTTTAAATCACCTCCTAATTGGTTGAACTGTCTTTATTTTAAAATTTTTGACGGCAGCAAGTCAAGTAACCTATTATGTTACTTATTATCCGCTTTATCCGCTGCACTTCGTTGAAGTGTTTGTGTGCCTGCCTCGATAAAAGCCGTCGGAGAACGACGGGGTTTTCCACCCAAATTTTTGATAAAACAAGTGGTGCGCTTGTGCTACCGCAATATACCAATCCTTTCAGCAGACTACAACTTCTTGCCACGCTTGGAGGAAGCTTACTCGAATTGCTCCTTGCTGCCTGGTAATATTTGCCCCCACAAAGGTTATAAACTTTTGCCAAATACCAAGCACCCTAATTTAGGAACCTGCCCGGGTCACGGGTTAGCATTTAACTTCAAAACAGGGCAATTATGCCGGAGAAAGGAATTTACACAGCTTGATTTGAGTTGATTGATTTAGGGGAATATCGCGCTGCAATTTCTTTATCAAGAAATTTGCCGGAAAACCTGTCAAAAAAAGTCAGGTGCAATCGATTCACAGCTATGAACTTATGTCAATCTTAAAAGGAAGTCGAGATTTGATTTCGGCGCTGTTGCTAAGAGATTTGAAGGGGATGCCACCTTCAATCGAATTGCCTGCTAATTTTGCCAAAATTCACACGCCGCGCTTTGAGTGCGGCGAGATGGTGCGCTGGGCTGATGTTGGCGAAGAAGCCGATTGGGGAATAGTTATCGGCAAATTTTACAACTACGAACCGCGCCGTTGCTGCTGGATGTGGTGCTACATAATTTGGCTGGCTGCTAATTCCAAGAGCGCAGCTTGGTGTCAGTTTGATACGGCGCGGGAGGAAGATTTGGAGGGGTTTGAGGATGAAAAAGCCGCAGACTTTGACAGATAGAGAGCGCAATTTAATTGCAGCTTACAGCCAATGCCAATTGGGAATGACGCCGAAGCAGTTTTATGGCAAGTGGGCGGTGAGTTACGAGGAAATCGCTTTTATTTGTTCCCGTTCTAATTCTACAGTGCGGGGTTGGTTTAAAAAGGGAAAAAATCGAAGATTTCCTACTCCTGTCGATTTGCGTCATCTGGCAGTAATGGATTTTCTGCTGGAACATTTTGAGGAAATTCCCGAGGCACTGGCAACCTTGCTATGTCGGCTTTCTGAAGATAATAGCGTGCATTAGTAGTGGCGCGTCTGCTTGAAATTAGTGCATTCAACAATTGCCCGTGTTTTCTCAAATTGATAAACTTCAAAGCGTTTCACGGAGGCCCAGCACCCGTTATGAATCAAAGAAACTCTTTCTCCCCTGCTCCCCCTGCTCCCCCTCTCCCCTTCTCCCCTACTCCCCTGCGAGTTTCTGAGGAGATTTCTAATGCCTCATTCCCAAATAGACGCGCCACTATTGTTTTTGATTTTATATACATCAAGCCTTTTCAGCATCAAAAAATAATTTGAGCTGGTTTCAGCACAAATATAGTCAATTGTCAATATCACCGTGACCTGTCTTTGACAATATTGTTTCAATTAAGGTAATGGCAGGTAATCAAACACAAACACAATTTGTTACTGTTATCAGGAGGTTAAAATGACCTATTTTGAGAAGTTGCACCCGTGGTGCTTAATTCGCTTACTTCCTAATTGCCAGCGTATTGTTGTGGCGCGATTTCGCAAGAGAAACGATGCAGATGAGCATCTGCGGGTTTTGCACCGGTTGGTTAAACATCGCACCTTTGTGATTATTTTTGATAGTCAAGAACAGCCTGTTTTGCCTCAAGATTGATGGGCAAAACTTATTTTGAAGTCGAATTAGTCAAAGTACCTGCATTAGATTAATAACTCCGCTTCTCCACAATTTCTCCTAGTTATCAATCCAACTGATAACTGGGAGAGTTTTTGATGGGTGCATAAGTCCTAACTATGGAAAATTTGAGTAGCAGTCAAATCAACAGAACAAATTATACAAGACTTACGCCCCAAGTGTTTAGATACACTATTGGTAGCGGTAAAGTGCTTATGGCTCACCCCTACATATAGAGGTTATGCGTAAGTCCTGTTAGAGTTATTATTATCGTCTCCATCAATTAATGATTGTGTAAATTTCAGCTACCGCTGATTAGTGTTTGAAAGATAGTAGAAGAAACCCACCCTATGATTCAAACACTGGTCAAACCGAATTTTCAATTAACTTCTCAACAAAACAACGCCCTCCAACTCCTCGAACAATTTGTAGCAAGTTCTAAACGGGTATTCGGGCTATTTGGATATGCAGGTACGGGAAAATCAACCCTTGTCAACCTGGTAGCAGAACAATTAGTCAGCGCCGGAAAGAGAGTCGCTTTCACCGCTCCCACCAATAAAGCTGTAGGCGTATTGCGACGGATGGCTGCTGAAAAAGGACTGAGAGGAGTAGACTTTATGACCATCCACCAGCTATTGGGGTTAGCTCCAGTCAAACAGGGGCAAAATAAAATCCTCAAACAAGTTTCTCCTTCTTTCCTTCACCTGTACGACACCATTTTTCTCGATGAGTGCAGTATGGTTACAGCAGAACTGTGGAATATTATTCAAGAAAGAATTGCTAGCGCTTTACTCATCGGCAGCAATCGGCAGCTTATTGTTATGGGCGACCCCGCACAATTGCCTCCTGTTAATAATGGCTTCATAGAAGAGAAAAAATCTCAATCCTTCAGCGTGCCTGAAAAAGCCGTTTTAACAGAGGTCGTCAGGCAAGGTGCGGGCAGCCCCCTGCTAGAATTCGTAACAGCTTGCCGCACGGCTGTCAAGAGCAAAGAAGCGTTCAAACCCTTCTCCAAATTCAGCCTTGATAAAAAAAACGGAGCCTTCTTAGTCAGAGAAAAAACGCTGCTGAAATACGCCTTAAAAAAGTTTTCTTCTACTTTCCCTCAAGACCCTGATTGCTTTCGCATCCTCTGCTACACTAACGAGCGCGTCGCCTACTGGAATAGCAAAATCAGAGCCAAAATCTACGGAAAAAATGCTCCCAGATTTATTATTGGAGAGAGGTTGATTGCTAAAGCTCCCGTTATTGCTCCCGACGGCAAAACCGTCATCCTGCCCACATCAGCAGAAGTGGAAATTGCCGAATTTCAAGAGGATAGGTACTCTGGCTATAAAGCCTGGAATCTCCAGGTTAAAACCGATGCAGGCGACCGACGCCAAATTTACATCCTCCACGAAAGTGACGCTTGCCGATTCCAACAGGACAATGCTAGGTTGCTGCAAAATGCTAAAAGCAATCCGAGCTTATGGAAGGCATGGTACGACCATTGTGAAATCTTTGCAGATCTGAGAAATTGTTGGGCAATTACTGTACACAATTCTCAAGGCTCTACTTTCACGGAGGTGGGAATTGATAGCAGTGATATCGGCAGAAAAGTCGCTAGTAAATTGCTGTATCTCGCTCAACTTTTTCCTAGTCAAAAAGCTCAATTTGTCAAAGAATACCGCGACAGTATTCGAGCGCACAATCAGCTTATGTACGTGAGTTGTAGTCGTGCGAAGCACCGGGTTTTTGTTACTAAGTGAACCCATTTTATATTTGGTGAATGGCACTTTTAGAGTTTAAGGGCGATGCCTGTGGCTGGCTACGCCTACTCGCTTGCGATCTGACAAGACGATCGCCCACCCCCGGCTGGGGGGTTGACTTGTACGGCGTTTTGGCGTAGAATTAAAACAGATATTTAGGTATTAACCTGTAAATTTATCGTTTTTAATTGCTTTTAATTGCCATATTATTTACCAAATTATTTACCAAATAGTTGATAATTGTAGCACAAATTCGGGTAAAATAGATTCGCCGCTGAGAGTAGCGGGGTTATCTAAACATTCTACTTCTGAGTTAGGACGATAAATGTAAACTTTACGGTTTTTCCGGTCAATTAACCAACCGAGAGAAACACCGTTATCGATATATTCTTGCAATTTGTCTTTCAAGGGTTGCAGGTTGTCGCTGGGAGAACGCAACTCGATGATAAAATCAGGACAAATAGGAGCGAATTTTTGCTGCTGTTCGGGAGTGAGACTGTGCCATTTTTCCAGTTTTATCCAAGCAGCATCAGAGGATTTCATCGCGCCGTTGGGGAGGGTGAAACCCGCAGAAGAATCAAAACCGATTCCTGTTCCGTTTTGTCTTGTCCAGATTCCCAGTTGTACAATTAAATCAAAGTTGCGATTTCCTGTTTCGGAACCTGTGGGTGGCATAATGGTAATTTCTCCGGTGGCGTTGCGTTCAATTCGATAATCCCGGTTTTGCTGGCAGAAGGCAAAAAATTGCTCGTCTGTCATGTCTATGGCAGGTGACATTTGCAGCTTCAGGGGGATGTTTTCTGTGAGTGAGATGGTTTGAGTCATTTTTTTAGCGAGATTTTAGTGTAACTTGTAGGGTGCGTCAGATTGAACGGTAAGGGGTTGAAATTTCTGGTTGATTATCTGACTCACCCTACTTTTTTTACTATGGCGGGAGACACTTGCAATATTTAGAGATTGCATTTGAATTCAGATTTTATCTAAAAATAGTCTCAATCTGGACTGCTAGCTGTACGGCTTTTGGCCACCCAACCTTCAAGTAAGATTCTAGTATTTGAATCAAGTCCGAACGTAGAACATTTTCGTCTAATAGAGACTTTTTGTGGTCGGCTAAAATTCTACTGAGTATTTCAATAGTGCGATCTGCTGCCAACGGTTCATTGACAAGTCCTGCCGATGCGCTAGCTAATGTTGCTTTTCTGAGCCAATAAAGGCTACGCTGAAGATCCAGGTCTATAAAATGCTCCAATCCCTCGATTAATTTAAACACGATACTTGGGTGAGGTATGGCAAGCAAGGCTTCAAGAATAGGCTCTACAGTCTGCCACCATGCGCTTATTTTTGCTTCTTTATCATCTGTTTGAGCGCTAGTCCATTGTTTAGCGTGTCCTTCGGCTGAAAAGTCAAATTCAGTTGCCACATCATCAAAAAAGTCAGAAACCTTTTTAACCCAGGGCGCTGGCTCGTTTGCTCCATCAGAAGGTGTTATATTTGTTACCTCTGCACGGTAGACTCGAAGTGCTTCGTTAGCTCCCTTTAACAGTTGCAAAAGGAAATCCTGAACTCGTTGGTGTTTTTCGACTGGAATAGGAGGTTCTTTTGGCGATCGCGGCAGAAGTTCGTGAACTGCATACTCTTGAGCACCCTTTAATTCGTCAGCGTTGTCTGTAATAGAGTCAAGAGCATTTCTGAGAGCTTCACCTACCCATGTTTCTCCTTCAGAGAACCACAAAGCAGTTAACAATGCACCGCAATGACTCCGAAGCTCCGCTGAATTACACAAGCGAGCAGCCGTTAGAAGTTTGTTAAAAAATTGCTCAGCACGAGCAGCATCACTGTTGCGGAGCCACCCATACCAAGATGGATGTAGAGTCTTACGGAGTACACCAATAGTTCCTGCACGGTTGGGAAGCTCGTTTAACCAACGATCCAAGGTTTCCCAGACGAATTCTGGCCACTTGTTGAGAAATTGCCAAATTTGTTGGCCCAGACAGGAACGTACTTGCGGATCTGGGTCATCCGCGAGACGGCGGAGTAAGTCTTTCCATTCAATCTGAAGCGAGTCTGTTTTAATCGCCAGGCATAAAAATCCGTCTACGGCAAATATAGGTGGTTGTTGCCAGACAGATGGATCGCGATCGAAGTCTTCTAAACTCTGTGGAGATGGAGGGGCTGAAGGGGTCTCTATAATTATTTTTAATTGTTCAAAAAGATCTGATTCTGCTTGGTTGTTTAAGGGAGTTGACTCGGAAGCACGTTGATATAAAATTTTTGCCTCTTCTAGTTCTTGCAAAAATACATTAGGATTACCAAATAAGTCAACTGGTAGCTGCTCGTTTGGGGTATATTCTGGATTACCTAATGAGTCAACTGGTAGCTGCTCAACAGGAGTATATGTAAGCTGATAGGTAGGTCTACTATATAAATTTTCATTCCCCAGATATTTGCTTAAAAATTCTTGGGTTTCTGAACTCCGCTTTTCTTCGGGGATGCTACTCAAAATCCGAGCTATTTTTGCTAATAAATAGTTATTGGGGTTTTCTGTTTGGCAATCAAGCGCTCTATTTAATAGCAGCGATTCAATTTGGGAAAAGTTTTCATCAGTTAATTCGGAAGCAAAAGCTTCGAGACAATTTTGGGCTAATTCTTGAGTTTCTAAACTCAGAAGTATTCCTGGGTTTAGTAATAGCGTCCAAATCCGCTGGGCGTAAAAATCAGGAGCAGAAATAGCAGCAATTAACAACCTCCTCCAAACTGCTGCTAGATCATTTTCAGCAATAACAACATCCAAAATAGGCTGCCATTTTTCATCTGGTTGGTCGGTTTTTGGTAAGTCTGTCAGATATTTTGACCAACAACGTAACATTTCTACTTCATCATCTACCAACAAGCTGTTTTCTGCATCCCAAATATGGCTCCAGTCGGTTTGCAAGCGTCCCTCCTGACCATTCAGAGTAATTTTCTCAATTTGTAGGTTATTTTCTTTCGGTTGCATTTTCTTGTATCTCAACTTGCTCATTATATTGTTAGCTATCTTCATCCATTAAATTTTGCTCTTCTAACCTTTTAAGAGCTTTTGCTACAAGAGGGTATTTACCAAGCTGAAGATCCTCCTTTTCTTTTCGATTATAAAAATGTTTGATAATTCGGATGAGCGCACGGGTTGCTTCTGTGGGGTGGTTTGACAAAAATTGAGGGAATTTTTCAGTAAGGATATGACGGGCTAAGCCATAGTCTTGTTGGCGAGTGCTTGTTAATGAAAATATCTGACTAGGAGTTACCGCAGTTGAAGACTCGCTAGTTTCATTATAACCAAAAACAGCATCATATACCTCGCGTGCTAAAACCGGATCTGCTTTCCAAATATCTTCGATGTGGCTCACTATCTCATAAATTTGAATATAGCCCGCCCGTTGAAGCTCATCATAACTAATAATTTTACGAATTATATTAGATGAGGCAGAAATATCAGAAGAGATAGTTCGACATATGCACTCTATAGGAAGTCTAAGAAAAGGGCTGGGTGGAACACCTTGACTCCAAGAAAATTGTAAAAGGACAGTAGCTGCTTGATTGAGCAGTAGTTTAGCCGGTTCGGACAGAGTTTCTAAAGCATTAGATGCAGAAAATAAAATTGGTTGATTGACGTAGACCAATTGGGAATTACCTGTTTTGATAAGATCGCGAGCCAACTCAATCCACCAGTCACCTAATGTTGATTTAAAGAGTCTAGGTAAAGAGGAATATTGGGCAGCAGTAATAACGCCCTGTATTATCTGCTTCCAGTGCTTGTTATCCTTATCATTCCGAATAGTACCATCTAGTAAGGGTTGCAAATCCTCACGGTTGATAGCCTCTTCAGCTATTACTAAATATCCAGGTAGTTTTTGAAGAACTGAAACTGAGTTCCGTTCCAAATCGAGTAGCGTATCCCAAAAATTAAGTCTTCCTTGGTTCCAAGCATAACGATGAAATAGCACGAGGCTTGGTCGCAGAAATAAGCCCCAAGTATCGGGTCGAGTGAGTTCATTAGCTAAATTTTTGTGTCGCGATCGCACAAAAAGTCGTTCGGCCAGATAATCGAAAAGAAGGTGATGATTAAATTCAATAAGTTCTGGTTCAGGTAAACGACCAGGTAGTGAATGGGGGTGACGAATAAACTCTGTACTAAAGAGATATTCCTTTAGATCCGTTGTCCATGTTTGCTCGGGAACAACTTGTAGAGTTTGTTGCTTTACCATTTGCTCAATTAGAAGTTTTAAAGCTTTTGTTATTTCCTCGCGATGCTTGGATTTAACTCGTTTCTCCCAATAACGATCGAATAGTTCTGCTTGAGTAGAAATCCCAGAAAGTTGAACTGCTGATTCACCTTCTGCAATCAGTTTACATAAAAGATCGAGGCTAAACAAATTGCGGATAATTTCGCGAAGCTGAGGAATTACCGCTAAAACGGTTTGAATCTCTGGAAAATAATTGACTACTTCGTTTAACTCATTGTTATCTAAATCGGCAATAAAAAAATGATTTACTTTATTTAAATCTTTATTGCGAAACTCTAAGAATAGAGGTGCTGGCACAGCAGGGAAAATTTCCGTTAGGTTTGTGGAATATTTTAGGTCAAAATAACGAACTGATGCAATTACTTTTATACCCCTTTGAATAGCTAGTGAAAATAATTTTTGGTATGCGTTAGCACGAGTGTCACGCAAACCATCAAGCCCATCTACGATTAGAGTAGCTCCTATGCCTGACGCTGCCTCAGCGAACAATCCCATCCAAGAATGTTGTAAGTTTAGATAAGTTTGTATTTCTTGGGGAGAATGATATGGCAAAGAGTCTGCCGCCCAATACCAAACTCGTTCGCCAGAATCTCGGAGTCGATTAGCCAGAGTTAACAAACAACCTGTCTTACCTGTTCCCGCTCCTCCTACAACCAAAAATGATTGTGTCTTTGCTGCTTCAAGCATTACCTCAACTACTGGTCGAGTAATAGGAAGTTGTTTTCCACCAATAATCAGTTTTGATCTCCCCTGGCTTTCTTGATATTTTATTTCTGTAGCAGACCATTCCTGTAACTGCTCGAAATCAAGACGATAGTTGTGACTGTCTTGCAGAGTGACTCCTTCACCTTGTAACCTTTGTCGCAGTGCTAATCTGTCTTGTGAACCTCGTTCAGCCAGCAAATCATCAGCTAATGTATGTAAGGAATTTAGCACTTGAACTATTTGAGCAGAGTTAGTTAATAAACCATGATGAAGTGCATCCACAACTCCCAAATAATCTGATTCGTTCTTTCCCAAACGAAGTTGCTTGATATAAGTATGACGTAATAGGACTTCTTTGTAATTAACTAAGTTTTGAAGCTGAGGATTGTTTTTTTTAGCATCCTCTGAATGTAAAGTTTGTAGTAAAGTATCTAAGTTGTTAGCTAATTTTTTTTCATCCTTGTTATGAGCTGCATCGATTAAGGCACTTCCCGTAGGCAGTTGGCGATATCTTTTTAGAAAACTGTTTAATTCCTCTAGCTTGCCATTAGTTTTTTCATAAAAGAGAACAAAACGCCGTTCTACTCCTGCAATCGGTGTTTTTTCCAATTCTTTATAGAATTGAATTAAAACAGGTGCCCATTGACTGTTAGTCTTCGTAGACAAGCTCATGCTGGTTTTACATTGTCCATAAATTTTACCGTTACCAGTAAGTTCAACACGGAGATCGTCGATACTATCTTTTGTTTCACAGTAAATTCGCTCTGCTATTGAGGTAGCAGGAAGGTCAAAGTCTTGTCCAATAGCTGGAGTTTGAAGAAGGATGCGAGCACAGTACCAAGCACTAACCCTGGCTTGGAAGCGTGCTCCGCCAGCCATTGCTGCTCCACCAGCGTTAGATTTTTTACTCGTCATTGGTTATTTCCTCGTTTTGCGGGGTTTTTCTTCGAGAACATTGCTTAAAAAATAGATATCTAAGGCATTGCCTAATAAATCAGTGGTGGGTTGATATTTGGGTCACTTGCCAATAATTCTGGATTAGGCGATCGCCTGCTCGATGTTACAGGTGGCGAAGCGAATATGCCCAGCATTTGCTATTTACCAAATAATTGATAAGTCTAACACAAAACTGGGTAAAATAGATTCACGGCTCAAAGTTACGGGGTTATCTAAACATTCTACTTCTGAGTTAGGATGAGAAATATAGGCTTGGCGATTTTTCCTATCAATTAACCATTAATGTCTTGTAAATCAATAAATCGACGCTGAAAAGCCGCATCAAAGACTTCCCGTCTCGATCCTAATTTTTCATGAATTATATCGACTTTACTGATAACGTGCGCTAAAAATTTCAAATTAGCATCATTTTCACTGGTAAAGTGAAAAAAAAATCACATTCCGCGCCTGTCCGTGCCACTCTCAACTTCGTTTTTTTGGTCAAGGTGGGCGGGATTCCTTGGAATATCGTAATCAAATCTTATATCTAAAGTTGAGTGACAAGCTGAATCGTGCAAGCTATTCTCCGGGCAGCTAGCGCTGCCCCCGCTTAGCAGCTATTTTAACGCACAAAGATGCAAACCAAATCCCGCACCGCGACAGCTAAAAGCCGAAAAAAAGAAAGCGGATTTTCCAAAATAAAACCCAAGGCAAGTGTTCCCTTAGAACAAACCGAACCTTTGGTCGAAGATGAACCAAAACTTGAAGAAAAATCCGAGCGCAATTCCTCCAATAGCGCAGGCGATTCTCCCCAGCTTTTGCCAGCAGAAATTAAGCTCGTCTGCACGCAAGACAATTTAGCCAACCATCTCGAACTTGTCAGCAAAGCTGTCCCAGCCAAACCCACCCACCCCGTGTTAGGAAATGTCCTCTTGGTCGCTTGCAAAAAAACGCAGCGAGTCCAACTCAGCGTTTTCGACATGAGATTGGCTATTCAAACCTCCTTTGAGGCCAACGTTCAATCTCCCGGCGACATGACCATTCCTGTCGGGCTACTTAGCGATATTGTCGGGAAATTCTCGCCCGGAGATATCACTTTGGTCAGTCGCGAAGCCTTGAATCGCGAAGGTGAAGATAGCGAAGACAGCGGGAATAGCGCTACCTTGCCAGAGGCTGTTAGCAACAGTCCAGTTGCTACCCTAATTGCTGCTTGCGGTCGCTATCAAGTTCGAGGGCTTTCGAGTGAAGAATTCCCGGCCATTCCTGAAGTAAAAACAGCGCAAACAATTTGCATCCCCGCTGAAACGTTGAAAGAAGGGCTGAAAGGGTCACTGTTTGCCACCGCTACCGATGAAGGCAAGCACATCCTGACAGGTGTTTACTTCAAAATCGGCCAAGATAGCCTCGAATTTGCTGCCACAGACGGCCACCGTTTGGTTGTCCTCAATACTTCAATTCAAGGTTTTTCTAAGAAGAAACAAGCGGAAATTGCACAGCCTCTAGAGCTTACAGTCCCAGCTAAATCGCTCGCCGAACTGGAGCGAATTTTATCGAGCAGGACATCCGCTGACCCAGTAGAGCTTTCTTACAGCACTCTCGACGCTTTGGTAGAATTCCGGTGGGGAGCGCAGCGCTTAGTAACGCGCTGTTTAGAAGGCGCATACCCAGCTTATCACGAGTTCTTGCAGCAGGATTTCCAACATCAGGTAACGCTGGAAAAAGCACCTTTCATCAAAGCTATAGAGAGAATTGCTGTGCTGGCAGACAAGAAAGAAAAAACGCTCAGCATCCGCATTAATAGCGAAACACAACAAGTGTCACTGTCGCTTTTCAGAGAATTTGGAAACGGCTTGGAACAGATGGCAGCGCACGTTAATTCAGACGGCAATTGGTCAATTTCATTCAATATAAAATACCTGTTGGAAGGTGCAAAAGCGATCGCTAGTTCCCAACTCCAAATGCACCTCACTCAGCGCGACGGCCCCGCCATCTTAGTTCCTGCTGGCAACCGCTCCAAGCCCAACATCCTAATGGACGCCAAATACTTGTTAATGCCGATTTTCAAAGAATGAAGGGGAAGAAAGGAGAAATTTTGGCTTTTCTTTATTCAATAAAAGCTAACAATAATCTTGATTAAGACTTACGCAACTGTCACACTCAAATTGACTTATAGGGTGCGTCAGACAAAGTTTTACAAGGACTATCGATGGTTTCAGCTTCTGACGCACCCTACGATATGTGCCAGTTGCATAAATAAAGCCTGTGAATTTTTCCTTTCCCTTCCCCTTCTTCTCAGTCCAAAATTACACCTAACCATTCAATCATGTACTCCGCATTGCCTCAAAAATACCGCCCTCGTAGCTTGTCTGAACTGGCCGGACAGGAGTACATCCAAAGGACACTTTCCAATGCGGTCAAAACTCATAAAATTGCTCCGGCTTACTTGTTCGCCGGCGAACGGGGAACGGGCAAAACTTCAACGGCCCGCATTTTAGCTAAATCTCTCAACTGCACCAGTGCAGACAAACCCACAGTAAAGCCGTGTGGCAAGTGCCAATCCTGCCGCTCGATTGAAAAAGGCAGCAGCTTAGACGTTGCTGAAATTGACGCGGCTTCCCACAACGGTGTGGATGACGCTCGCGCCCTGATTGAGCGATCGCACTTCGCACCAGTTATCAGCCGCTACCGAGTGTTTATTTTAGATGAAGTTCACTGCCTAAGTTCCCAAGCTTTTAACGCTCTTCTAAAATGTTTGGAAGAACCTCCGCATCATGTAGTGTTCATCTTGTGTACGACAGAGCAACACAAAGTGCTGCCAACAATTAACAGCCGCTGCCAAACGTTTCTGTTTCGATCGCTGCCAATCCCAGCCATTGTCAAACAGCTAACAATGGTAGCCCAGAAAGAGTCAATTGCAATTGCCGAAGCAGCTAAAATTGCGATCGCCCGCGCCGCGAATGGCGGGATGAGGGACGCCTTGCAGTTGCTCGACCAGTTGAGCTTATTAGGAGAGGAAATTACTAGCTCTCACGTATTGGAACTGTCGGGGCGGATACCGGAACCCGATTTAGTTGCAATTTTGAAATCGACCCGCGCCGGCGACGCGCTGAAGCTGCTGCAACTGTCCCGCGAACTCATTGACAGCGGGAAAAGCCCTAAAATGCTGCTGGCGTCGCTGCTAGCCTGCTACCGGGACTTGTTGCTTGCAACGAGCGTGCCGGACTGTTCGCTGATGCTAGTTAGCGGCATTTCGCACTCGGCCCTGCTGGAAATTGCCTCTGCTTGGGACTGCAATGCGATCGCTGCTGGCCTCGAACAGTTGCAGGCTTCGGAATGGCAGCTCAGCAAGAGCGCTCACCCAACGCTGTGGCTGGAACTCTGCTTGCTGGGATTGGCTCATGTGCCACAATTAAAACCCCACGCCGCAGAGAACGCGAGTGGCAACTCTTGGCAGCCCGATCGCACCCAGAAGCTGCCCACCTCCTCCAAGTTGCGCCCGCCTCGTTCCAAAGAGCGAGCCATTTGGGAAAAAGTGCTCTCAGCAACTTCTGAGAAGAACCGCGCTTTACTCTGTGCTGCTTCCCTGGTAGCACTGACGGAAAAGAAAGCGGTGCTGGCCGTGCCCGCCCAATACCTGGACAAGTTCAACCGGAACGCGGCTAAGGTGCAGAAGATATTTCTGGCTGCAACGGGCGTCCGCTATCTTGTGTCGTTCGAGGAGAAGAACCCATGATTAGCTTGCTGATAGGGGATGACCTCCACGCGATTCACAAAAAGCTTTCTGCCTTTAAAAAGAACCTCGACCCCGCTTGGATTGGCTTCAATTATCACCGTTTTGATGCTTCGGCATTGAATGAGGCGGTTGACTGCGCTCTGACTCCCGCCTTGGCAACGGAAAAAGCAAAGTTAGTGGTGATAGAAGGGTGTAATTTCAAACAGTTTACTGAAGAGACGCTGGAGGTTCTCCAGTTGCTCCCGCAGATACCGCAAAAGACGCACCTGGTTTTTGTAGCGCCTTCTATTGACAAACGCCTGAAGGTGGCAAAATTCCTGCTTTCTCAAGCTAAGCTGTTCGAGTTCGACCTTATTCCCCCCTGGCGGACGGATCTCATTGCCCGATCGATCCGAACTCAAGCTTTGGCAATAGGGCTGTCGCTGAACTCAAATGCTATTGATTACTTGGCGGTTGCGATCGGCAACAATCCTGCTCGCGCCGAATCAGAACTGCACAAGTTGGCGACTTACAGCAGTGGCGCTTCCCTCACTTTAAACTCTGTGCGATCGCTGGTTCCTTCAAGCACTCAAAATAGCCTCCAGCTTGCCGAAGCACTGAGGGAAAATAACTCTAACAGAGCAGTCTGTTTGCTGCTTGAACTTTTGGCAATAGGAACTTTCCCGCTGGCGATTTGTGCGACGCTGATTGCTCAATTTAGAACTTGGTTGTGGGTAAAAGCGGCGATAGTTGGAGGAGTTAAGCAAGACGCTGAAATTGCCCGAATTTGCCAAATTGCCAACCCGAAGCGAGTGTACTTTCTGAGAAAAGAAGTAGCTGCTGTTTCTCTAACATCCCTTTTGTCTGCGGTGTCTCTGCTGCTTGACTTAGAGGGTTCGCTGAAGCTTGGGCGTAAAGGGGATTCCATGTTGCCTGCAATTCTGGCGATCGCCCAACTGTTTCCTTCTAAGAAAGCAAGGAAGCGCTCAGTAGAAGCTCAGTAGAAGTGATGTAGGGGCGATATAGGGGCGATGTAGGGGCGATATAGGGGCGAGCGCGAGTGTTCATTCCCCTTGTTTAACTAATGCAAGAAGTTAAACGGGGGAATCTTTTATTTTTTTACCCAAACACATTATAAAACTTATTAATTAAACTAAAGTCACTCCAATGTTAATGCTTGCTAGTCAAAAAATAAAACCCTCACAGAGATGCCAGAAATCTGGAAAGATTCGTAACAAATGGGCTAAAGTCTCCAACAGACATTATGTTTGTAGTAAGGGTAATTTTGAAATACAAGGTGATAAAGGATCTGTTATAATTAATTTTAATTACTTCTCCACATTTTATCATAAGCGCTATCATAATAATCAATAATCATTTAAAAATATTTCAAAGATAATAGTCTTTTCTTATACCATAATGTAGCGCATTGCTAGTTTAAGAAATATGCTATTCTAAGAATGTAAAAGCAGCGAACCTTTTGACAGTGAAGGCGACCTGCCGATACAGCCCGCGCCGCCCCGACAGAGAATAACCCCAGCTTTCTGTTAGGAAACCTTATTGGGTTTAGCAGGCCTTCGGTACAAAGCCCCAATCCCCAAATAAACAACCAGGGCTATCCAAATGAATAAAAATGAAACTGTGTCGCTCTCAGTCAGCGACGCGATTCAGCATATTGGTCTTGACCAACTCAAGCCTCACCCTCGCAATGAGGAAATTTACGGGTGCACCGCTCGTATTGCTGACCTGGTAGAGTTGATCCAACTCAAAGGCTACGTCCAACCGCTGACCGTCAAAACAGATGGCACGATCGTTAGCGGCCATCGGCGGTGGAGGGCGCTATCCGCGCTGGGCTGGAAGTTTGTCCCAGTTATTGTCCGCCCCTTCCAGACTGAAGATGACGAGCTCTTCGTCTTGGTGGCAGAAAACCGCCACCGCCACCAAAGTCCAGTACAGAGAATTCGGGAAGGAATTGTTGTGGAGCCTATAGCTAGAGAGCTGAGGAACAGACACGCTGCTAAGAAAGCTCGCCACCAAGCTGCTGGCTCAGCAGAGCTGCCGTCGGACAACCAGCAACCGCTGATGGAAAATTTTCCATTGAACCCGATCGACTTGGGCCTGAGTCCAAGGGAAATGGAACTGACGGAAAATATTGTGGCGGCTATAGTCGGCTTGGGGTGCGGCAGGAACTACAGGAAAGGGCGCATTGCCGTCAAAGCTGCCGACGAGCTCAAGAAAGCTCGCCCCGAATTGGCTGCAAAGTGGTTGGACATTATCAACGACCACAGCATAGATGTGGGGTATCAACTTGCGAAGATACAAGAGGACAAGCGAGTAGTGGCGTTGGCTGCGATCTCGTCGGGAGCAGCGAAAACCCCGAAACAAGCTAAAGCTCTGATTAAGGCTGCTTTGAGAAAATCTTCCGCCTCGAAGAAAACCGAGGGCAGCAGTAGTAGCGAGCCGGTTCAAGAAAGCGATTGCGGTGGAGGATGTAAAACTTGCACTCCTTGCGAACCAATTACGGGTGAGGGAGTCAAAACGCACTTTGGTCCAGACAGCGCGGGGGCATGGGTTATTGTCAAAATTCCTTTTATTCCTACTGAAAAAATAGCGGAAAGGAAGTGGAATGGATTTTGGGGCCGGATTGTGGAAGTTGGAGCGACTTTGAAAGTCGATATGGGTTCAGAGGTGGTGTCGCTCCTTCAATCGGATGTGGTGGCGATATTGAACCCAACGCCGAGTTTTTGCTCAATAGCTGAGCGAATTCTTAGGCTGCAAAGCTTCGGCACGGTGTACGAGTTTGGGAAAATCGTCTTGAACAGGATGCAGAGAAAAGTGGTTTGGGATGCAGCAGCGCTAGCTTATCTGGATGCTGTGGAACAGGTGGAATTGGCGCGGCGGGCGATCGAGCAGGCTTTGTAGTAAGGTTCGTTTTTACTGAAACTAACCGATGATCTGTTTGCCAATGAGTTTGAATGTGTGATCGCACAGTATTGAGTGCTGCTGCGTCGCAGTTTAACTCGTCGCTACCATAGCCGAGCAATGCAACCTATAACTGTTTGGCTCGTTTTTTCGCTTCCGGGTCTGACGCGGGTGACAACGCCTCTGAAACCTTGATAGGTCAATCGTTGAGGCTCCTTAACCTCGACAAGCATGATGACTGCTTGAGAGGGTTATTAACAATGTTCCTGGGCAGCAATGGCGTAGTCGCAGGCATTGAGACATCGCCCTTAAACTGAAGTTCCCTGTACTCGAAACCCTCTCAAGTGACGATCGCCCGTGAGCATTTTTCTTGAGGTCGCTCAAGTCTTATTTATAAATATTTGATAACCCAAATGTTCATTATCAATAAATAGCATGCAGGCGACTAGCGTCGCGCCCTCTGGGTAGGCTGTAACTGTCTTACCCACCTATGCAATTAATCACCCTCACTGATTTAAATTTTTTAGCCAATCCGACACAACTAACAGTTCCCATTGAATTGAAACAAGAGGAATTTCAACTAATAATGAAACAAACTTTCTTGAAACTCCCCACTGAACCCCTGCTACTTGCGAATCCCAAAGTGGATAAGTGGATTATGGAAGTTAGTTTGCTATTTCCAGAGGTATTTGAATGGGAACCTCCTACATTCTTAGTCGATACTCAGTTTAGCGCTAGGCTTAATAAAGATATATGCGTACAAATCAACGCCAATGCAGCTTTTCTTGAACGTCAATCCGTCCATTTAATTGAATGGGCAATCCGCCATCCTGGATTAAATTGGTCTGACCGAGTAAAATTGTGGACAGCAGCCGAATCTCTCTCGCTGTCGCCAGAAAATATCAAGCTAACCGTGTTAGCACTGCACCCCGCCCATCCGGGGACGAGGCATGAAATCAGTTGGGACAGCCGGCAACACACACAGACAAGAGATTGGCTCGCGTCCGCGCTGGCAGGAAAGGCGAGATCGCCTGTTGCTGCTCGAAGAACATCACCGCCTGCTTGCGCGTCCCTAACTCATTTCGACATCGAGGGAATTCCAGAGGTAGAGATTTAGAGACTATTGTCGCAGCCGCTCAGAATGCGATCGCGGCTGTTGCTATCCGAATTGATCCCAACTTCCAGGTCAATGCCAATGGAAAATTTTCCATTGGCTGCCACACGCCCGCTAGCGCTTGCCAATGCTGCCAGTGGCAAAAACCCGCTTGGAACGCCCAGTTTTACTGACAACTGAGTCTAGCGGGTCAGAGCCAAATTTCTTGCCTGAAGCTGGCGGCGTCGGCGATTGGGATGGAACGTTACCTCCGGCGTCTGGCAGAGGCAGCATCCGTTCTGCTTCCTCAATGCGATCGTACAAAGCGGCTGTAAGCTGGTCTTGGCTGGCAAGTTGCACCCGACTCTCCAGCCGGAACCTGACCTCTGTATCCCAGAGAGCCTCACTCTCGCTTTGCCGCTGCAAGTCTGCTTTGGGAATAGGTATAGTCAGCGCGTAAGGAATTGACCCCTCGCCGCCGGAACTGTAGCCGGGGTTCGTAATTACACACCGTCCCTGGGGGAACCGCAAAATTTCGTCCACCGAAAACAGCGGCATTTTTTGAAGCGACTCGTTCCAACTAATAGATTGATTGCTTTGAGATTGGCAGCCCATTGAACGGCTGGTGGACTTGCTTTTGAGCAAAACTTCTTTTTCTCCGTAGCGTTCGGAGTATTTTTTTGCAGTATCAGTGTTACCCGGATTGAATAAAATATGAGTGCTGCAAGCAGAGGCGATCGCCGCCCCCATTTTCTCTCCGTACCCTTCGTACAGTTGCTCCAAACTCTGAATTCCTAGAATGAAACAAGCTCCATTTGAGCGATATTCGTTAATCCACTGCGGCATCCGATCCAATCGAATGGAGGGAAATTCATCGAGTGAAATAACCAGTGGGTCTTTCCGAGGGCGACTTAAGTTGGACACAACGAGGAGGTGAATCGCGGCTGCTAGCAGAGGCCCCACGACGGAGCGCCGCTCGTCATCTAATTTGAAAATAATCATCTGTCGGCCTTCTATTTTCGTTGGGATGTCCGACTTTCCCAAAAATGCTCGCAACAGGTCAGCTTGGATAAAACTGCTGAACGTTCCGGCCGCTGTCGTCAGAATTCCTGAAATAGTTTTTTCTGCTTCCTTAGCGCTCAAAAATTGGTTGAAGCTGGTGGCAACCCACTCATCAATTTGACGAGATTGAACCGCATAGTCAATCCGTTTTACCAAATTTGGCAACCTCAAAATTGCATAGAGCATTGCCATGTCTGGATACCTAGAACCCTTGACTAATTGAAGGAGTGCTTTAGCCAATAAGTCTCCGGCTTTAGAGAAAAACTCATCACTTTTTCCATTGCCAGAACTCGCATTTCTATTAATAACCTGACCGATTTCCCCAGCCATGACCGAATCTTGAGGGGACTTCATAAAGTCGAGGGGATTAATGATGCCTGAATAAGGTTCTCCCGGTGCAAATACCGACACTTGGTAGCCATACCGCGCTGCCAGAGGTGCGTGGAGTTTGAGCTGATCGCCTTTCTTATCGTATAGAATAATCGGAAATCCTTGCACCATTGCACTTTCTAGCGCCCTATCAATTGTAGAAAAAGTTTTACCCGACCCAGGTGCTCCAATTACTAAAGTTGACCGTTCTGCATGAGGGAGCCAAACAGTGGGAGGAGAACCAAAAGCTGTCTGAATATTGGTAACAAAACCTCTAAGTTTTTTTCCTTTCCACCAATAGCGAGGGCTGCCACACCATAGCGTGACTTTATTATGCTTGCGCTCCTTAATTTGTTTCAAGGCAAGCTGAGTGGCTGCCATCTTTTCGGAAGTTCCGCACACTTTGCCAGTGGTAATTTTGCCCTTTCCATTTCCCAGAAACCGAGATAGTAAGAGGAGGAATATCAGCGCTCCTATTGTTAGATATCCATCCGGGTTATTGTATTGTTGGAAGAGACCGCCTAAGTCGATTGATGATAGGGGTGTAGGTTGCTGGGTTCTCCTCTGGGTTTGAGCGAGAACTGGAGTAGAGTTAGCCTGTGCTATCAAAAATTTAATCTCAAAATTCATAAGTATCTATCTGAATTCAATATTTTGTCTATCGCTCAATTAACTATGACCTCAGTTGTAGCTACAACTTAGTGTTTGCAGACAAGTAAGCTTAAATCAAAATTACTCAGTGTTAGTTCAGTCTTGGGAACGAGCAATTACAGCCAACAGTTCTAACTTTCGGTAGAAAACAACCAGCACTTGATATTATCCCTGCTAACGCAGTCAACAGGATAGGAAGCAAAATTATTGAAAGATATTTTTAGCGTGAACAAGAAACAAAAAGAGTGGCTGTCAGAGCTTTTGAAGAGACACCCGGACTATGAAATTTTAAAACGCAGTACCATCAAACTAGGAAGAGGCGACATTTCGCTAACTTTAGAACGTACAGAATGGCTCTACATGGGAGCCGTTGAAGTAAAATATTCAGGAGCCTATCTACCTGGATTAAAGTGGCATTATCTTAACGCCAGACTATCCAGAACGGGCAAATTGCTTTCCGACTTAACCTACAACTCTAAAGTCGTGTCTTACCCTCACTGTCCGCTGGCGCCTGACTGGTTGACAAAATCTAAATTAGAAGAGGTGAAAATTCAGGAAGGAGAACAGATGAATTTCCCCTTTCACGAAGCTGTACTGATGGTAAGCCAGCCCCCATTATTGAAAGGGAGTTTTTACCGAGCGAAGCGGTGGCATAGGCGCAAATCAGAACGATCGCCTGTAGCAAACAGTCGCCCCACTCCAAAACCTTTCCAGCGCGAACTGCCATTTTTGAAGCCAAAAGCCCTAGCTCCCGATACTAAATTTGTCCCCCTTGCTTGTATTGATGGCGCTCTCGTACAGGTTCCTGAATATCTAATAAAGTTGTTAGAAGAAGCCAATGCTAGTCTATCTGAACGAGCAGATGCAGCTTCTTTGTATGCGATCGCGGGTTTGAAAGGAGCCATCAATTTTGTTGAAGGGCTACCT
The DNA here is from genome assembly GCF_036701115.1 of Microcoleus sp. Pol1C5. Classification (NCBI taxonomy): domain Bacteria; kingdom Bacillati; phylum Cyanobacteriota; class Cyanophyceae; order Oscillatoriales; family Microcoleaceae; genus Microcoleus; species Microcoleus sp. Pol1C5. Next base: position 36,550 of record NZ_JAUBQE010000012.1, read on the forward strand.
CTACTGCGGACAATAGGAATAAACGCTTTACCGAGCGTCTATCGCGCCCAATATTGGCAGCAAGGAAATTAAAAGCATTGTGAGTGCTTGATTCTGATAATAGCGCAACTTCAGAAATTGCTGAAGCTGCGCGAGCGCTTTCACAAGCGTTCTTTTTTTTTGCACACTTAATTAGTCTTCCTCACCATTCGGTAGTTCTGTACTACCAGTTAATTTATTTATGAATTTTTAATTTTTTTGACCAAATTACTAGGCTTAACTGTGCTACCTCTTACCCTTTTTAAAGGTAAGGCTACCGCCTTGCAGGAACTGCAATGTCACAAACTTTTAGAATGGTTAAAACCAATAGTAAAGCTAAAGCAAAAAGCTCAAATAACGCAGGAATGACTGAAGGCACAATCCCACATCAGTCAGAAGACCTTGATTTTGAAATTGACCCCGAACTCCTAGAACCCGGTCACAATCAAGTAAGGCGACCAATTCTGCCCTATGGCATCGTCATCAACGAACAAGTGGCGGGAATATTAATTCCAGAGGATCAGCTAGAAAAAGCCAATTGGTTTGTCATGCCAACAGAAGAGGAAATGACTACAATTGGACTAACAGAAGATGTTACAGGCTTGCTGTTCTCTAAATGCCGCTTATGCGTGCTGGGATTCGTCCCTGAATACATTCGTTACAAGAATGACGTCCCCGATCTAGGCGGTAGTGTTGTCGGGCTGTACGAAGAGTATAAAGCTCAACTCGATAAAAAGATAATGGATGTTGTTAGCGAACACGCCATTGTCTTCTTGGATGAAAACAATCGTCCCAGACACAGCACGCCTATTGTCGTCAGATTTAAAAATGTTGCGCTTTGGAGCTTTAAAGCAGCCAGAGACGAATTCTACCGTCTGTTGGAAAAAGCATTTGCCGATTATTTCCAAATTCCTTTCAGCGGGAAAACCGATAAATGGCGGAGCCTCGGTATCCTAGAGGTGGAATTCAAAGGAGTTAAAGAAGGTGAAGGCTCTAATAAGAGCTACTGCTGTAAAACTGTCAGCTATACCAAGCCAACTGCTAATAATTTCCCCTTTCTATATCTGGGACGCCCGCAGCATAAAAATGCGATTTGGGGGCTGCACGATATCATTGCCGGATTCACTGAAACTCCTGCATTACCAGGTACAGCCGAACCGCAAATTCAAGTGCTGCCACCCGCTGCTCGTAAAATAGAAAATGGAAAAAAGCAGACCGCCAATCATAAATCCCCTCGTAAAATTGCCGCTGAAGTAATAGAAGAAGAGGATGATTTCGACTATTTAGATGAAGAAGAGGAGTTCGATGATGATTTTGATGCGGAAGCAGATGACTAACAGCCTCGGTTAGTTACTTTTGAAAAAGTGCCTCATATCCAGTTAGGGAGCGAGGCATTTTTTTATTGGTGCGGAACAGGCGATCGCTAACGAAGAGCCAAGCTCAAATACTTTAAAGTCGCTTATTCCATTTTATTGGGAAGATTAATCAAGGAACTGTTAGCTAACTGGTACTGGCGGCCGTTGAAGCAAAGAAACAACTGCCGAATACCATTTTGTGACGGTTGCTGTACTTGCAAGCAAGGCAAATCAGAGGTTTCTGAGGGGTCACTTACTACTTGAAGTAGCGGTTTATTAGGTGGCAAGTTTTCGTTTAAATAACTAGCAAATACACGACGATGAGGAGGAACATTCTTTCTGAATAAATACCCAGCATATAAGCAACCTCCCGCCCCACAAACTCCAGGGCTGTTAAAATTAAAAATAACTAACCTGCCTGCTTGTCCGTTTACAGCCCAAGCCAACACATTTGATGCTGAATTCTGGGGGTTCAGGTCAGAATTTTCGGCAACTATGCCTTGAACAGTTTCAACAGGGATGAGTCTAGTAGCAGGTGTCCAAGAAATCGTTGTAGCACTCGCGGTGCAACCAGCAGTTCCTAACAACACCGATAACAGCAAGAACAAGACCACTCCAAAGCGGAACCACCGCCCAATAAATAAAAACGATGATACTCTGGACTGAGAATTATTTAGGGAATTAGAAGCGGGGTTTGGGAGTTCCTTATGAGAAGGTTGAGAAAACAGTAATAAATTTTTCTTTGCAGCTATGATTTGTGGCTCCCCTATGTGTTCTGAACCTGAAGTTACTTGTTGCTTTTTGCTAAACATTGCTTTAACCTCCGTGAATTATTTCTATGTAGATGTCATACCAAATCCGGTGATGAAAGACACCCGGCAGATTTACTAAATCCGGTGATGAAAGACACCCGGCAGATTTACTAAATCCGGTGATGAAAGACACCCGGCAAATTTACTAAATCCGGTTTTAGCAAAAGTTAAACTTTTGCTTGTAGGAGTCTTATTAAAGCGAACATATCTCACTTATCTTTGCTGGTTTTACTAAGTGAAGGAACAGTAATCCCAACCTGCTTAAATGCCCAAAGCTCTTCTTCCGAAAATTGCCAAATGGGTTCTCCCAATTTGGGCTGCAAGGTAGAGCGGAACTTATCAATACTCCCTGCCTTGTTGATGGAGTAACGCAATTCTCCCAGAGCGATTTGCCTTGCTATCGGCAGCTTGACAGTGTGGCTGTAAGGATAAAAATCGTTTGTCGGGTTGGAATAAAGCAAGCTACACTGCTTCCCTTGGAGAGAAACCAATACAGAAAAAGGCACGGCATCTCCCTGCAAATAGGCATCGAACAAGCGATATTGAGTGCTGCCATCTGTTACTTCAGTTACAAACTCTGTCCTGAGAGTCCCTAGACCAACTGGAAGGCAAGCTGAAGGGAAATCAGCGTTCCGAGTCGGCTGGCTAAAAGCTGGGGGATGGGTGAATAAACTGCTCAACAAATAAACCAAAAAAGCTGTTAGCAAGCCCCAGGTAAATTTCAACATAATTGTCCGTTTTTTCAAGGAAATCATGGTGCAGAACATCTCCGTTTAATTCAAATTCCTTCTTGAGATGGGTTAACAGCCGTTCCATTAATGCGGATTTCAAAGTGCAAGCGAGGGTCTGCCGTTGTCCCAGTGCTGCCTAGTCCGCCTATGACCTGACCTTGAGAAACACGATCGCCAACTTTGAGTTTCACTGAACCCTCGTGCAGGTGAGCATACCGAGTTGTGCGACCGTTGCCGTGCTCGATTTCGATCCAGTTGCCGTAGCCACCGCCGCAGTTCTTTAACCCTTCCTGGCAGTTAGACACCGCTGTCTTGACAACGCCGCCGCCAACAGCTTTTACCGGACTTCCTATTGAGCCGGCAATTCCAATGCCGTTATAGATTTTCCGCACCCCGGAAACCGGACGAGTTCGCATCCCAAAGCGGCTGGTTACTGGCCCATTCGCAGGCTTGATATACTGACTCGTGGATTGACCGCCGCCGGGGGCAGCACTCGCAGAATTAGAGGATTGCGCCGCACTGGAAGTCGGAACGCAAGCAGCAGCATTCGACTCCGCGATCGCGCTACCTCTCTCTCGATACCGCCTCAAAACGTCCTGTCCGTAACTTGAGAGAGTTAAACGACCGAATGTATCGGTTGAAGAGCCGTCAACTTTGGAATAGTCGCCCCCGAAATGCTTTTGAGCTACTCGCTCAATCAGGCGATCGCCACTAAAAAAACTTCCAGTAGTAGGGTCTTTTTCTTGAGAGGTGGCATTCAGCTTAGAAGCGAGACTTTGAGCAAAAACAGCTTCTCGATCGGCAGGCGGAAAAAATTGAAAAAGTTCTGCTTGAGTGGGTTGATAACCGCCTCGCAGTTTGGCTAAAAATTGCGTACCCCCTGGTTTAGATGAAATTGAACTAGCAGCGTACTCGTCGTAGTTTATAAACTGGTACTTGCCCAACGGAACCCCGCAATTATTTCCGCCATCAACGCAAGCATTAACGCCGGTATTCTCGTAAGAACCGCTGCTTTCAATACTGGCGATCGCTTCCGACAAAGCGGGAACATTGACTCCTTGAACATTGCCAACTGACACTGGCGCTGCTGCAGTGCTACCCGGAGGACAAGGAACATTAATATTAGCTGCTGTAGCTACGCCTTTTGTAACAGGAGAAGATACTCCGCCGCGAACTGCCCCAGTTGGTACAGAGGAAGAGCCGCCAGAGGACGATTCCAGCGCCCCAACGAAAATGGGAGAATTAACCCGATAGGTGAAGAAAGGTACTGGGCCAATGAAATAAGGAGAGCAACCGCAAGGCGAACAAAATCGGAAGAATAGAGCCGTATCAACGGTATCGGTTTGCTCGTCCGGTTCCATGACCACTACCTTAAAAGCACTGCCAAAAGGCAATCTTCCCGTCGGTTCCTTGCCGCCGTTGACAACTTTAAGACAGCCCGATCCGCCCTCCACTTCCTGGTACTTACCGCTAATCCATTGCTTGCCTTCGAGCGAACCGCGAGCGTTCCGACCCGAATTCTCCAGATCGTCTAGTTCGATGTAAGCACAATCATTTTCTTGGCAGGTAACTGAGAATCCCTGAACGTCGGAGCCTGATATCGTCTTAGTTCGCCGTCGCTCGGCGGGGCCATAAATCGCATCAATTCTCATTACTAAATTGCCGAATTCTGCTATTGGATTGGGAAAGCTAGACAGAGGTAAAGCATTCAGCCCAGGTACGTCTTTAATTAAGGTCGTTTGCCAATCTGAAAACGCGCCAAGTTGAGCGCTGCTTAAGTTCGGAATCGAAGACATAGAATACTGAGACAGGTCAATTTCTCCCAGTTTCAACTGACCTAATTGTGGATTGGAACTGAGAACCCGATCTAGAGTGCGATCGGCTACATCAATGCCAGCAGCTTTTGTTGCTAGAAGTCCCGCCACCGGCGCAATCTCTGCGATTTTAAATTGACCGAGAAGAGGGATAGCCTGAACTAACTGATTTAAGGACTGCTTGGCAACTAAAGTAAATGCGCTTAAAGCTACGCTATCTAAATTCAGACCAGCTTGCTGCGCGACAAAACCGAACGATAGCAATTCTGGTTGCAAAGCTTGGCTGATATCGCCCAACATGATGTACTGGTCAGGAGTTTGGCCTGCTGTCCAACTTCGGCTCAAATCATACCCAACTGCCTGCTTGTACTCTCCCGCTGAAAGGCTTCCAGATTGACTAATGGGTGGCATTTGAGAAAAAGAAATTTGTGTCCAATCTGGCAAGAGGGCATTAACTGAAGTAGGATTTCCTTGCCTGTCCATCCCTGGTATTTCTAAAATTTTGGTTGGCATTTCAGTTGTATCAGCAGGAATTCGGACCGTAGCAAATATTGGTTGCTCAAACAAAATGGAAACTATTAAGACTAGAGAGAATAACCATATTGATAATTGCCAGGAGCTTGTTGATAATATTCTTCTCATGTTTGTGCAAAAAACTTTGGTTATTGGTTGAGGATACTGTACAAAAGTTAAGCAATTAAGTGGGAAAAAGGAACCCACCGAACTTAATGAGGCTGCAATTGCGCTTCTTAAAATAAATAAAGCACTCAACCGAGGCTTTACATGGAGCAGCCTCGGCGTAAAGCACTGCAGCTCTAAGTTATCGTCGCCGAAATGAGAAGTTTCATAGAGGCGATTTGTAGCCTGCCATCTGAAGCACTACAGCTCTAAGTCACCGCCGTAGAAATGAGAAGTAGCTGTTTGATTTTGATAGGAATTAGCGTCATTTACGCCTCTCTTAAAATAGGGGTTAGGGTTAGCAGCCGTCTCCGTCCACGGAGTATCTGCTAAATTCAAATCGCCTTCAAAAACGTTTTCTCGATAGCCATCAGCAAAGTAGTCTGGAACCCCGTATCCCTCTGTTTGCTGACTGCTATAACCGTTGCTTCGATATCCGTTAAGGGAAGATTCGCACGGGTTACTTTCACAGCCGCTAACAGCATAGCCATCAGCGCTGTAACCTGGTTCATTGCCATAGATATTGTTTGGCTCGTTCATAAATTATGTAGCTACAAAGTCGTAACAATCAACAATTCAGCGTAGCTAGGGATAACGAGTAAGGGTTTCATCCGATAGTCGTAATTAAACTACCGCCTATCGGCGGATAGACTACGGCGATCGACGTAGCCTATCTGCAAACAACCAAGACCTACTGCTATTGCACGAAACAAAATATAGTGCTGCCATTGCTCTTAATTTCGCCCGCCTTCCATCCAGCAAGGTGGGTAAAAATTACTCAGAAATATAGAGGCGCGTATCTCTGCCGAATTGTTTGCCCAACAGACGGCGCAAATCCCTGTAACTGAATTCGCTACGCGATTTTTCTGATCTTCATTCGTCACACAATTATCCTTCAAAAAGATATGACTCAGCTAAATCTGTTAACGCCCGAATTACTTGAATAAATTACCACTCACCCTGTAAAACCTCAGTCCGGCATTTTGGAAAAGCTGAAGCTATTAGCCCAGATGGGTATGCACCGCGACTTAATAGCCGTGCTACTGGAATTGACCGGAATTCCCCTTCCCCTTTTACGTTACTATGCAGGCCCATTAGTTTTACACAAAACTCCCTGGTCAGAAAGCATACCTGACTGGTTGAAAACGGCTTGCCTATCCGATAGGCTCGATTTGATTGTAGAGGAGTACAGCAACAGAATTGTAGGGAATTACTGCACTTCCACAGAAGTCGTGGCGTATATGATGGGAGCCACATTTGAAGCTCCTCTGCACCACAGTTATTACAACGTCTATATGTGGGCAGCACAAGACACCTTGACAAGACATAATCGGCTACCAAATGGTTACAACTTGTCCGAATTAGCTGAATTTTTTGTCGTGAACTTTGACAGCATCCAAAATGATTATCACCATCTAGCTAGAGCAATTAGGAAAAGCGTTGTCCGCCATGCAGCGTCCCAAGGCTGGGGCAAACGTAAATTGTCCCAAGATAAAAGCGATGATGCAGACGTACCGACAGAAATGGAAACAGCTAAGTCACCAAAAGATAAGTCAAAAGTTGAAGGGCAATTGACTTTATTTTAACACGGAAAAAAAGGCAATCTTCGCCAATTATAGCCCGAATAGCAGCAAAAATAAAATGAAAGATACTTCATCGCTTGCAGAAATGCTATATGAGCGAATCCGAGAAGCTCCACCTTATTCCTGGTTTCCGTCTCCCCCAGAGCTAATTGAGCTTATGGTTGAAGAAGCTCAAATTATTTCAGGAATCTACGCCTTAGAACCAACAGCAGGAGACGGCTTATTGGCGCAGGCTATGGTTAGAGCGGGTGCGATCGTTGATGTAATTGAAATAAACCCGCTGCTACAACAACTTCTGTTTCAAAAAGGGTTCAATCTAGTTGGGAGTGATTTTTTAACAACTGAACCGCAGAGGCGATATAACAGAATTTTGGCAAATCCCCCATTTTCTACGCCCCACATCAAAGGAGTTGATTTAGATATCATACAACGTGCCTATAACCTTTTTCTAGGCAATTCTGGACGCCTGGTAAGTGTTGTTAGCAATTCCATGAATGTCCGAGGCGATCCGCGATCGCAAGCATTTCGAGCCTTTCTTAAGCGCACGTCAGCCAAGTTAATCGAACTTCCCTTAGAAATCTTTTGGGGGAGCGATCGCCCGGTTACTGTTGAGAGCTACCTAGTCGTAATAGATAAAAAGTAGACGATTGCTTCCCCACTATACCGTTTTATTAGTGGGGACAGCACAACTTACCTTTCAACAAATCACTATTACTTTCGGTAGAAATAAATATTAAGAATGTAACTTAGCCTTCTCTACCGAATATCTGCCCCAATATCTCCGCTAGTTCTATCAATTTTACGACTAAAACTATTACATTAAAACCCCTCTACTCCCATGAATAATTCCCCACACTACGCCCCAAATTCTATTGTGGAATACGAGCTGATTACAAACTTTTCCAGACTAAATGATGTCCTCTTGCCTTTAATAAAAGCTCGTGTTATAGCCATAGACACAGAAACCACCGGCCTAGATCTACTTACAGAACGCATCCGACTCATCCAAATAGCTGTTCCCCAACGCCCAGTGATAATTGTCGATCTAGCTGCTTTTGCCGATCGCGAATTATCGCCTTTAAAAGCCCTTCTAAACAGCCGTGCGCTCAAAATATTTCAAAATGGTAAGTTCGACTGGCAGGTACTAGAAATAGCTGGACTTAGACCGTCTGGCCCATTTTTTGATGTCATGCTAGCGAGTCAGGTGTTGCGATCTGGACTCAAGAAAGACCACGATCTACAATCCCTCGCTCTTGAATTTTTAGGAATCAAACTTGACAAAAGCCTACAGTCGAGCAATTTCGGAGGTAAGTTATCAGCTTCTCAGTTAGAATACGCCGCTTTAGATGCTGCTGTCCTGCTGAAACTTAGAGCGCGACTCATCTCAAAACTTCAGAATGCTGGGTTACTCGAAACCGCCGAAATTGAATTTGAAGCGATGCCTGCTGTAGCCCAAATGGAACTAAATGGAATGTTACTGGATGCAAAACACTGGCATTTGGTGGGCGAGCAACTGGAAGCTCAAAAGCAGACTACGCTGGTGGAATTAGTGAAAGCCGGTCTTAAACCAGCCCCTAGCGCACAACTTTCGCTATTTCCAGAGATGGTGGAAACCATAAACCCCCGTTCGTCTGTACAAGTTTTAAGTGCTCTCCATGCTCTAAACATTCCAATTAAGTCAACAAGTAAGAGCGAACTTATTCCTCTAGCTCGTCAATACCCGATTATCCAGTTGCTACTGAATTATCGGAAATTAGCATCTTTGTGTTCCAACTTTGCTGAGGCATTGCCCAAACACATTCACCCGATAACGGGGAGAATTCACCCCAGCTATCGGCAATGTGGTGCGCGTTCTGGACGCTTTAGTTGCAATAAGCCAAACTTGCAAAACGTTCCCAGGAATTGTACGGCAAAGGGGATGCGTGCGTGCTTCATTGCTGCTCCCGGATATCAAATTATTAAAGCAGATTACAGCCAAATCGAGCTAAGGATTGTCGCTGAAATATCTGGCGATCGCCGAATGCTGAATGCCTACGCTAAACGCGAAGATTTGCATACTTTAACGGCATCTTTGATTACAGGTAAGGCATTAGAGGAGGTAACGGCAGAGGATAGACAGATAGCTAAATCAGTTAATTTCGGATTAATTTATGGCATGGGTGCTGCCAAACTCCAAGCTTATGCTGAGGAAAAGTATGATGTTTTTTTAACCTTGGATGAAGCTAAAGAATTCAGAAGACGATTTTTCCAAGCTTATTCTGGAGTCAGAAGATGGCACGACAGCATCAGGAAAACGGTGTACGTCAAAGACATCAAGCAAATCCGTACAATTGGCGGACGTAGAAGACGGTGGGCAAAGAAACCCAGGCTTTCTGAGTTGCTAAATCACCCCGTTCAAGGAACTTCTGCTGATATGTTGAAAGTGGCGATCGCTCGTCTGTTTAAGCTCTTACCCAAGACGGGAGCGAAGTTGATTGGTGTGGTACATGACGAAATTTTGTTAGAGTGTCCAAAGGCAACTTTAAAAAGAACTACACATCTGCTCAAAAAAGTGATGATAGCTGCCGGAAAACTATATCTACAGCAAGTTCCTGTTGAAGTGGAAGTAATAATTTCTTCTTCTTGGAGTTGAATACAGTCATTAGCGATCACACTCAGTCAACAGATTCTCAACTTCTTGCTTTTCCCAATTAACATACATTGAGGGATTCTGCCAAAACTTTTGCCATGCCTGATTTAACAAATTATGGATAGGATCTTGAGTCATAGGGGTTGCGATTCGAGCTTGAATCTCTTGTACAGCATCCCAAGCCTTATTTGCGACTGTCTCAATGAGAGTAGTAGGATAGCAGCGATGGTATTCAGGTTCTGGTTGGGCTACAATTTGCTCGAGAAACTTACTCCATTTCTGCTGAATCTGTTCAGCCATTTCTGGGAATCCTGATAAGTGCAGTGCATACAGCATAGCAGTCATCCTTGCATGGTCACACGGATGGGAGGTACGTCGCATAAATACCTCATAAGGATCGCCTCCGCGTTTAATCACTAGATGAAGATGCGACCAAACAAATGCAGGCCCCAAGGTATACACACCATACAAGTCACAAAAGAACTCCTCTATCCAAAACTGAACCCACGATCTTTGCCAAACATGAAGCAAATCGTACAAATGCTTTGGACCGCGACGATACTCCGCTTTATTTTTCTCCTCGTTAAAGTGATTAATAACCTCAACTATTGCATCTTCAAATCGATGCTGAAATGGTTCTATGAGGGGATCATTTCTCTCGGTAAAAAAAGGATGTGCCAACTCATGATACAAATCTGGTAAATGTAATAAAAACTTGCCTTCTATTAAGGGAATACAAAGCAGATTGAATGTAGGATAGATACAAAAATAACTTTGTGACAGAGTTGTAATTACTGGAGTTAGACGAGGATATTTAATCTCCCGCGTAATTTTACTAATTAATGAATTTATTTTGTGATCTTCATTGGAAGCTCGACTCAATGCAGCAATTCCTACTGTTTCAAGCGCATCCATTTCTGACACGATGCGCTTAAATGCTCGTAAGTGTTCTGAGCCAAAGGCAGTATTTATAGATGACTGCAATGTTTGTAGCAACCGAATTGATTCATCAACTCGTTGTTTGCACGTCGTTCTCAAGGCATCATAATCCCTAGGAAGATCGCGCGGGATGCTAGCTGTTAATACCCGCCCGCGCTCAATCATTTGTGGAATTGTACCTGCCAGATAGTGATTAAGCATTGCCACCTCGCATCCGAGCAAATGCGTTTGCCCTTTCATACTCTAGCATTTTTGCTAGTTTTTCTAGTTTTGCCATATCGAGCGGCGTAATTTGATTTGACAAAAGTGCCTGACCAAGTTGATTCCATTCAGAAAGACTTTTTCTTGGGGTATCTTCCAACAAAACGGCTAATAATTGAGCATCCAAACTCCTTGGTGATTGCGTCAAGCTAATTAGAAGTTGCCCCAACTGTCTCTGCTGGTCAGAGATTGCTGTCTGCTGTTGTTGTTTGAGTTGAATCAAGGTTTGATCCAGTAGTTCAGCGCATTCTGCAAGCCGATTATAAAGAGTGGAATATAAACCGATCGTACTCATGCTATTGCCTCCTCGCTGTCTTGCCCACTATCAGTGAATTCATCGGAGATAGCTTCGGAATCTATATCTTCCGATAAATCAAATCGAAGTGCATCTTCATCATATTCACTAGCGTCTTCACTCAGCCTCCGATCGTTGAGCTTTGTAGTGATTGGATAACGGCTACAATCATCAGGTTTTGTCCAGGTTAAAGCCGTTAAATAGTAAATATCTTCTAAACATAACTTAAAAGACAGATTGCCTTCGATATATTTGATATGCAGCGGCTTAACTGTTCCTTGCCTTAAAAAGGGTCGTCCCGTTGAGCAGAGATATCCATCATTGTTGATGATACGGTAACAGCCGATTTTAGGATTTTGCACAAATTGTGGCTGCCCCCCTTGATCGATGACATCAAATAACCGCAGGGATACTGGGGCTGATTTCGAGATTTCTAAAATTGTCAAAGTACCACCTTCAGGTAAAGTTCCTTGTACCTTAAGTGTTGCGATCGCTTGTTTTGCACCTTCAATTTCACAATCATAGATCCGCCCGTCACGATGAATAACAATGTTTAGAAGCAGCTCTGTTGTTTGCTGTGCTTCTTTTGTCAAAATCTCAATTAAACAAGCTTTAACCCGCTCGCTAGATAACTGTTCTTTCTGTTTGGATGTAATTGGCGGCAGCGTCCAAATTCGACTTCCGTCCTTATTGACAACAATGTAGCCTGCTGTGTGATGTTTAACATCAATGCCAATAGTAATATCCGCGTGCAAAGGGGTATCCAAGACAAACGGCCATCGCTCATTGGTGAGTAGTACCTTATTCAAGGCAACAGCGCGAAGATAGCCTTGCAATTTTCCCTGCTGTTGGCTTCGGGCAGCATAGAAAGGTTGTCCACGTTCGTTGTAACGTAATTCGTAGCACTCTTGCCCCATTGCTGAGTGAATTGTAGCTGCGTATAAATCATAGTCTTTCAGTTCCCTGACAACTAGAGCTGCAAGGGGATCGTGCAGGTGCGGTAAACGGTTAAAAGTATGCGGCAGCATCACAACGCCGTAACCTGGTTGAAGTTGAAGATCGTCAACCGTTTTCAGAATGGCTCTACCCTGCTCAATGTAGGTTCGGAAACCACGATCGGGGTAGTAGATTACTTGAGGTTTGTAGCCTCCTCCTGCTGGATAGAGTTGATCGACAGCCTTTTTTATATCCTGAACAAACTTAGATCCAAAACTATCTCCGACGGTTTGAGGAAGCAAGAGATACTGACGATCGAATTGTTCTCGCACATACACTCCAGCATTTGAGCTGCGAAGTAGTTCTAATCTCGTCCGCCCAACTCGATCTAGAGTTACTTGGGTCGTTCCTTCGGTGCCGCGAACCGACAACCGATGGTTATTTCCAAAACGGTAATCCGGCAGTGTGAACATTTCCTCTGAAACCTGTTCAGGGATATCGGCAACTTTGAGCGTAATATTGCCAAATTTTATCTCTCGCAGGTACTTCTCAACTAACTGACAAATCGCTGAATGTCGAATATGGGGTTTCAAAATGGTGTGCGAATGATACCTCTGAATAGTAGGATCTGTAGTGTCATACACTAAGTGACATAACGCTGCGATCGCTGCCCGATCTTTATCCTGATTATTGAAATAATGAACCACTGCCGCGTCTTGAGCTATAGATGCTAAATCTTGTGGAATTGGCTTGCGCGAATGTTTAATGCTGTAGTCAAGCAAAGGAAGCAAATTATTATTTTCTGGAATCATTTCTTCCATTGCATTTAAGTCGGAAAGCTCGCTCAGTTGAATTTCATACCACTGATGTCCGTAATGATAAATGCAATGCTTGGCTTTATATTGCTGAAATCCTTGTTCGGTTAAATAAGTCGGTAAAGGGTCTCGACTGATAAACTTATGTTGCACATCAACGCATAATCCAATCCCCCCTTTCTCAGTGAACGCTGGACGAACAGAAAATCCGCGAAATAGTAAGATTGAATCAAATTCTTGATAAGGAGTCTTCTCAAAAAAAGGTTTTCCAGCAGATGGTTGCCACAACTGTGCATTGTCAAATAGAGCAGACTGCACCATGAAACGAAGGAATCGCTGGCAAATTTCATCATTTTGTGGAGTACGCAGTGAGTAATCCAGGGTTAAGGTATCGCCTGTTGATTTGAAATACACAGCCCCTCGGACAATCTGACAACGCTCAGGTGGCTCTGGTGCATTAGCAGAAACGACAAGGTAGGGTTTTTCGTCACGTTCGATAATAGTAACTGGATGTTTTAGCTGATAACTTAACCGATGAATCAAACTCTGCCGATTCTGGTAGTAATCAGAATGCCGCTTAAGACCCTTTATTTCATACAGTCGATATCGCGTCGCAAGTTCAGCAAGGTTTAAAAATAGAAAAACGTTACTTTGTATGCCCATTACGCGGACTCCCAACAAATTGATTGATAGTTACAAAACTGGCAGGTTTCAGGGGAAAAAGCTGTCAAAAAGTCCATTGGATCAAGTGTTGATTTTTTTGAATCTCCTACGATTAGTTGCATTGCGCTGATGCTTTCAGCCATGAAGTTATCAATTTCAGAAATGCGCGCTTCGTCTAATTGATAAGGTCGGATCTGATTTGTCAGTAATTGAACTTCCCAAAGTTGAAGGTCACTAACTTCCCACTGTGACAATTTGGGAAAATCTCTGTGCGGTTTTCCTCGGGTTAGAGCGAGTGCATAGATCCCAAGTTGCTTCCAAGCTCTGTAAATTCCGGAGAAGTGTACCTTCCAATCAATAATCAATGGAGGCTGGTTGGAATAGAAAGCAATAATATCTGGTACAGCTCGAACTGTTTCACCAGTATGTGAAAATGACAATGGGCGTTGAGCTACAAGATACTGAGCTTTTCTCAGTTCTGCCCAAACTTCAGGCATGGCAAATAAATTTGTTAAGGCTTGCTCAATTTCTGCTTTTGCCTTTTTTATCTCTATCTCAGGAATTTCACCGCCATATTCCATGCAATGAAATACAGCAAAGTCAGATTCCAATTGGGAAGGTGAAAGTCCTGGTTGATGCAGAGGGTGTTGTCGAGCAAACTTGAGTTGTCGGTCAAATAGCTCTTTCGCCTTCTCTTGAGCAACTATGAATGAAGGAGTTCGTTTTGCTTTTAACGTCGGAACAATAACCTCACTAATCACAGAATCTACAATCTTGCCACGCCAAGAACTGATACTATCCAGTTTACTTAGCAAATAGGCTTTACGACGGACAGGATCTTTTGCCTTCCAATTTCCTAGACAGTTTTTGTAGTACCACTGCCGTTGACATTTTTTGAACGTTTTTGCCGCAGATAAAGACCACATAATCAACGTTTCCGTTTGTTTTGTTTTGAGCGCAGATACTTGAGATAATCGGCTAATTCATCGGCTTCGTCAGGGCTAACTGGTCCTAACCTGGCAGCGATATCTGTGAGCGATGTATCTAGCTTTCCGCTTTGCGGGACTGGATAACCGGCTAGTTCCAAGAGGGTTGTATATGGAATGTTATACAGATCGCTAAGCTTACGCAGGATGACTGGAGAAGGTGAACGAATTTTGCCCCTCTCTAATTGGCTGATATAGGCATTAGAGATACCTGTTTCTGTTTCCACTGCACGCAGCGTCAATTTTTGATACTGACGAGCAGAAGCGAGAAATGAACCTAAATTGTTTGATTCTGGACTCATGTGCTAATTATATCAAGCTTGCTAAGTCTGTCAAGCAGATTTTTCTTTATTGTCAGTCAAGCAAGCTCATGCTGGTTCGACAGAACTCGTTTTAACCCAAAACCTAGAAGCTCTCGCTACCACAGATAGCCAGCTCGACAGATTCCTTCAATAACTGCGGCGCAATCGCAGGCATTTCAAAAAACTCAACCGGAAGCGATTGCACAATTCAACTAACCAAACAATTCCTGTAGCGGAATAGAAAATCGCGATCGATCCTGCCCAATAGCCGATCTAGCATAAGTGGCTTGATTGCGAATCGCTAGAATTTGCTCCTCATCCCGCAGCATCGACGGCGTAAACTGGTAACGCTGTTGCCGGAGGTCGTTCAAAGTCACTTTCAATTCATCCGGCTGTTTACCTTGTACCCGATCGCGATAATATATCTCCTCAGCACATTTTCTCACGGCATTGCCTATTTCTGCTGGCGTACAAAGCCTGTAATCCCTCAATAAAATCCGCCACTCATCATCCGTCCAAGGCGAAATACAAGCATTGCGGAACTCAGGAAAATATTTTTTGAGATGAAGATTGAAAATCTCATACATCGCCCCTTCATGAGGCAAATCCACAAAGAAAATATCATCAAAGCGACGAATTAATTCCGGCGGTAACATCCCCAAACGGTTAACTGTCGCCACGATATAAATTGGGTATTGATGCTCTTGCATCCACGTTAAAAGCTTCCCCGATAAGCGCCTAGAAACTCCGCCATCTGAATTGGAATCCCATCCTGCAAACCCTTTATCAAAATCATCCCAATAGAGAATTGTAGGACTTAAAGCCTGAGTCAGTTCCAGCAATTCGCGCAAAGCTAAATCTGGTCTGGAAGAACCAACAATCGAACCCCAATCAGCCGCCAACAGCGGTACTCCCATCTTCTTAGCCGCAAGTTTAGCACTCAGACTTTTGCCCGTACCCGGCGGCCCCCAGAGAATCATTCCCTTGGGAAATTTGAGTCCGTATTTCTCTGCTTCTGGACTCAACAGAGAAGCCACCTTTGACAGCGATTCGTCTAGCAAGTCTAAACCACCTGCATCCGGCACATCTGCCTCGGCAATAAACTCTAAGCCTCGCCCCCGCAGCTTGTTAACCTTGTGGTCGAGCACCAACTGCGCTATTTCCTCTACAGTCGAAGCAAAAGCTAGCGATCGCTCCAAAATCAACTCGATCTCACCTTGGGGCAACCCCTGGCAAGCTCGAACCAAAGCAGTTTGCAACACCTCGTCGCCTTTGTCGCCAAGCCAAGGATTGCGATCGCAAAACAACTCCACCACCTTTTGCGCTGCAACTCGCGACGGTAATGGAGTCGTCAGTACGGGAATCAACGGCTGCAAGTTCACCGGCAATTGTATGTAGTTTTCCAGCATCACCCAAAACTGAGGAACCGCAGACCAAGATGAGTGATAGTAAGCATTTGCCAGTTGAAACCCCAGACGCGAACTCACCTGACCGGATTCGTCAAAATCTAGCACTCCCTCAAGAATGTAAATTCCCTCTCTCTTACTCTCTAATAGAAACTCAAGCACGTCAGAATCTGGGTGCAAGTCAGTATTTTGCAAGATACACTGACCGTCCCCACTCACAATTTCCTGCAAGCAACTGTACCCTGAGTTCCAAAAGAAAACAGGCAAATGCAGTTCCTGCCCCCAATTGTGAAACTGTGTTAAAACTCTGATTCTGTCAGGCGTGTAATACTCCAGGCCGACAATCTTAATGCCTTTTTGGGCCAAAGCGAGCCAGTCATTGATGGTACGCATAAATTCAACGGTAAGAAATATTCAAAGGTACTCTTCTCATTGATAGGCTACGGTCTAGCGTTGCCATCAGCCAACAGTTCTACAGCAGCCAAACCTCCGCTTAATTCTTAGGAATTATTTACCTAATTTCTTAAATATACATAATTATGTATTTCGGCTGCTCTCAAAAAAACACACCGAATTATTACATAAATTTATTTTAAAGTAACAATTTTATAAATAATTATTAATAACAATAAAAAAAACTAATTATAAATTTGATGAAATTTGAGAGCGCCTAACGGCGCTGTTAGCCGTGAAGTAGTTTAATTAAATCAAACTTCATGGCTACAACAACAGCTAAAAACCATAACTCTCGCCCATCCAATGGAGCGGTGGCTTTGAATGGCAAAAGCAATGGTGCTGCTAAGTCAAAAAGCCCAGCGACAGCTACCCAATCGCAGGTCAGTCGCCGTTCGACACTCACTGTAGAAGAGCAAGCAGACGCACTTCTAGACCGCGTGCGAACTACCATCCTGAAAAAGTTTGGAGTCAAAATTCAACTGCGCGAAAAACGCCTCCAAACTAAGGTAGGTCACGCTACCAAGGAAAAACTAGGTTTGGATATTGCTGCACAGTTGAAAAAACGCGGCAAAACGATGAACTGGCAGCGTTGGAATAACGAAGTGTTTCCAGCTCTATTTGGTCAACCCGATGCACTGCGCCACGATATGGAAGTCATTGCGCTTGTGATGGCAAAACTATACGACGTTTTCGAGCTTGACCCGCAAGAAGCAATTAAAGGTCTTGTCAAATTCAATCAAGAATCGCTTGCTAAGCGCAATAGCTATAACAAGCAGGATGAATCCGATGATGAAGATGATGATGATGTGGATGACTTAGAAGATGAACTTGATGCTGATGAAGATGATGAAACAGATGAATCCGAAGAAGACTTGGATGAGGACAGCGAGGAAGACTTCGATACCGAAGACGAAGAAGATGAGGACGAAGATGAGGACGAAGATGAAGATTTAGAATAGTCTTTCACCGTCGCTCAAATTTTACAGCTTCCTTCACCGTCGCTCTTGTTGAATATGTAAAACTCTGCTCTACCTAAAAACGGTAGAGTAGAGTTTTTTATTTTATTCATCTTATTAGTATTTTAATAGTTTTCAACTTTCAGGGAAATGTTTAAAGTATTAATTGCTTTCAATTTAATTATTTTTAAACACAGTTATTAATATTTTATGTGAAAGTTAAGCCCAATAGTTAAACTTAAAGACGCAGCGATTGCTGCTGTGTATATGAACAAACTTGAATTCAGGAATATTGAGAAATGAGAGTCACTGAAAAAGTTCAAAAAACTAATGCAACCCATACCGCTAAAGCTCATAAGACTCAGATAAAAGCCCTAGACAAGTGCATTAGTTACAACGATAAACTTCGCCTAATGGTACTAGAAGTTTTGAGAGAAGAATCAGGTCGGGAACTGGCAAGTGTTGCTCGCTTTAACGGTGGCGAATTTGATTGGGAGACACATAATGCCCAATTTCGCGCTGACTACAGCGAGACACCTTTAAAAGAGTTGATGCGTGCTAGTCGCATACTATACGGATTGACCGATATGGATGCAATCCGCGATCGCCGCGCCAAGCATCGGGGCATTCGCAATCAACGGCTCGCCCGTCAGAGCAGCCCAGTTGCTTCCAGCTCGCAAAGTGTGTATGAAGAAGTGGATGTTGCTGACGACGACATCGATGATTTGGATTAAGTCGCTTGAGCAACTAAAAATGTCAAAAATAGCCTGTTAAGGGCGGCTTCCCCACTCCTAGAATGAATGAGGAGTGGGGAAGCTTATTGCCACCCACCCTTTAATTCAGAGCTATTTTACTTTGTAAAAACCGTATTTGACCTGGATGCGGATTTTAGAAGGCTAAAAAAGGAGGAAAAAAGAGGAGACAACAGCACAGTTTTTCCTTTTTATACCTCCTTTTTCCTACTTTTTTGCTCGCAATCAGTATAAATGCTTATTGGTTTTTGTAAAGAATTGTTGCTTTTGGCGTGATTTTTTGTATTTTAGACCCTTGTAAATCCTCCTCAATCCTCGTAATTAGTACGGTAGTCGCATAGCAAGCCATGTCAAATGTACGTACAAAAGTCGAATTTGAGCACTTTTTGCCAATTTAGGGTTTTTGCAAGACTGCAATAGGAATTGTTGGTAGCTGCGAGTTGCGCTCACGCTCACTCTGGAAGCCTTGGCAAGAAAGTTTGATGGGGCAGTTTGGACTTTGACGCTCGCTGTATCCTCACTCGCGTGAGTCGATATTGAAGCCAGGAGCGAGCCAGTTGGTGTACAGGACAGCCGCCTTTACGATGGAGCCTCGCCGGGTACGACACAAGCCCGAGGGTGCAGTTCGGCATTAGCGGCGGATGCCCGACGCGATCGCGCCTTGCCCTCCTGTTTGCGATTTTGCAGCCGGCTGATGTCAATGATGGCGAGGGAATCGTTCGTCCGATAGCCAGCAAGAGCGCGATCGCCTTGCACTTAGGATTACCGCATTCATGAGGTGCATTGTTTTTATTTAAAAGTAATAAATAAAGCTTTGTACGGACAAAACCATTGCTTGCTACTAACAAAGAACAGCCATAACCTGTTGGGATTGGTTATGGCACGAACAGCACAAAAAAGCAGCAATTTGGCAGGAAAGTGCAGGCGGAAAGCAGGATATTTTCGGATAAAAGCAGGTAGAGTGCAGTCCCTGCAAATACCTGTATCTCACTGATTTTGTACTGCTTTCCGCCTGACTTCATACTGCAAATGCCTGACTTTAGGGCATACGAAAATTAGCTAATTTTTTTGGTGGCGGCTTCGATCGACAGTGCGAGTCGCTCACAGATAAGTCTGCTGGAATTCGACAAATGTTTTCATGGGAGTAACTCAAATTTTTTGGGGTGAATTTGCGGATACGGAGGCCATCCGCGCGCGGTATGTGGTTTGCGGGCGATGGTGTAAGTTCGTTCCAGATTGCAGCGCGATGAGCGTACCCGGGCTGGCAAACATCGGCTAGCACATTCTGAAGGTCGATCGCTGGAAGTCGATCGACCGCAGCGATTGCCAATCGCACGAACGCGAAACACTCGCCTTGGGTAGCCTGGTCTATGCTTATGCTTCCTCCGTCAAGCCCAATTTTCAGAATCAGGCGCGAATCTGTTTTCGGAATTTGAAGGTGGCTCAAAATCTGGTAGCAAATTAAGCTGATGGGATTGAGCGTCTACTGTTTCGGTTGGCGACGGAGGTTCCGGCGCTAACTCCGATGGGGCGATCGGCACAAATGACTAATGCTCTAAGGCGAAACGAAATCAGTCAGTTGAACGTTCAAGATTTTGACCCAGCCAGTAAGACGCAAGCGGATTCTTGGCAAGGGACGCGGTACGCAAGCTGAGACGATCGATTTGGGTTTTGCGACTTGTGGTCGAGCGCCATGACGGCTTTTTGGGCTGATGGCAATAAGCAATCAAGCCGCCGAGAATATTGACAAAGCCATTGACTGGAGAACGATGGCGTGAATGCTCGATTTGCGAGATGTTCTTTAATAACTGGTCGATGATCGTTTCGATAATACTGCGAGGTCGGTTCCGAAGCTGAAGTCCACTGCCTAAAAGTTGCTGTTTCCATTGTGGCTCAAAGCCTCGACAGAAATTATCGACGGAGCAGAACAGTTCTTCTAGACTAAACATGAGGGCAAACTGGGCTGGAGGTTTTAGCATTTTCAGCCTATCGGGTTTGCCCCCTTCTTGTCTCCATCCTTATCCCGAACTCAGGTTAGCTTATTTGAATCTCTAGCTTATTTGAATGTTGAGGCAGAATAGGAAAAGAAGCTGTGAGGGTTTGAACAATGAACTGGCTCCATAAATCTACTGTCATCAGTGGCATCCTGCTCTTAATCACCACGACAACCTTTTTACTCTCTAAAAAGACAATCGCTGCCGAGGTTCCAGAAACTAGAGCGATTGAATTACTGAATCAAGGACAAACCCGTGCAAGACAAGGTGACTTATCGGGGGCGATCGCTGCCTATACCCAAGCCATTGCGGCTAATCCAAGATACACCGAAGCTTATATTGATCGAGGACTGGCACACCATGACTTAGGAGACTTTAGACGAGCAATCGCAGATTTTGAACAGGCGGTTCAACTTAATCCTGACAGCGCTAGAGCCATTTACAATCGCGGGGAAGCCAAAGCCGATACAGGGGATTTGTCCAGTGCCTTGAAAGATATGACACAGGCGATCCGTCTCAACCCTAACTATGCAGAGGCATATAATAATCGAGGTGTTATTCAAGTGCAGATGGGCAATTTACAGGCTGCCGTTCGTGATTTAGATCAGGCGGTTCAAGCAAAGCCAAACTACGCTGATGCTTACTATAACCGAGGAAAAGCGAAAACGACTTTAGGAGATGCAACAGGTGCCATCTCTGATTTTACTCGCGCCATTCAGCTTAACCCTAAGCTCCCAGATGCTTATGGTAATAGGGGCATTCTTTATGCTGAAACTGGAGATCAGCAAGCGGCACTACAAGATTTACAAACGGCTGCCCGATTATTCCAGCAAGCAGGCGACCAAGATAGCTACAATCTAACGCTGGGGTATATTCAGCAAATCCAGCAGGCTCCCAATCGTTCTCAATGATAGAGAGATTGGGTAGCTTTAGACAACTCGATCAGGAGCTAAAGCACAGGAACGCTGAGAATTTCCGACTTCAATTTGAATCGTAGGGTGTTCAACTCCAAAATGCTCATGAAGTTCATGACACAGATCCAGTAGAAAATCATCACCAGGATGACCGTCTGGCATCACTAGATGAACCGTAAGAGCAGTCTGAGTGGTACTCATTGCCCAGATATGGAGATCGTGAATTTCAGCGACACCGGGACGCTCTGTTAGAAAAGTACGAACGGCTAAGGGTTCAATCCCTTCTGGAACAGCATCTAAGGCTAAATTTACTGAGTCTTTCAGCAATTGCCAGGTGCCAACTACAACCACAGCAACAATCATCAGGCTGACCACTGGATCGACCCATTGCCAGCCTGTTAAAACAATTGCGACTCCTGCCACGACAACTCCAGCCGACACGCCTGCGTCGGCTGCCATGTGTAAAAAAGCTCCACGAATATTCAAATCTCCATGCCGTCCTGACATAAATAGCAGAGCGGTGATAGTGTTGATGGCAATTCCAACTATCGCGACCCAAATGACGGTTCCACCTGTGATCGGCTCAGGATGACCAAACCGTTGAATCGCTTCCCAAGCGATCGCTCCCATTGCCAGCAGCAGGAGAATCGCATTGAGTAGAGAAACTAGAATAGAGGAACCCCGGAGTCCATAGGTGTAGCGATGAGTGGGCTGCTTGCGACCCAGAAAACTCGCTCCCCAAGCCAGCACTAAACTTAAAACATCGCTAGAGTTATGCCCAGCATCAGCCAGCAAAGCGATGGAGTGTGACAAGACACCATAAACTGCTTCAACAATGACAAAAATGATGTTGAGTGCAATGCCGATCGCGAAGGCTCGGTTGTAATTGTTGATTCCATGTTCATGTCCATGATGATGACTATGTATCATTGCTTACCCCTACATACCTAGTTCTAAATAGTCAAGATCAAAATTCTCAAGAACACTGGATATCAATTTCTTTACCAAAAGGGTTCTTTAATTACAATCAGGAGCAAGAATTCCACATTGATCGCTTCTGCAAGTCATTCCCATAGCCTTAAACTGGACTTCCCCCGTACAAATGCAATAAAATATCTAAAACATTTACCAATTATAGGTTTCAATTGTTGAGTGAAAAAACTGTACCCAAGTTAAAGGAATAGCCGTTTTGGCGATCGCGCAGAACGCAATAGATTCAATATAATTGGTGTAAGCTTGCAGGCGTGAATAACCTACATGGCTACAGAAATTTTACTCAACAATTGAAACTTTTGCAATCATAGGCTTTTGAGCCTATGTAAGTATATTTGCAGGGGGAAGTCCAGTTTGAACGAGCCTATGCCGCTTATGGTGGAATTTTCATCATCCTGTCCATTATTTGGGGATGGAAAGTAGATCAGATGATGCCCGAGCGCATGGACTGGCTTGGAGCCACAATTGCTTTGGTTGGTGTCTTGGTCATCATGTACGCCCCTAGAACTTAATTCCATTCATTAATTCTGATTTAAGCTTGAGAAGTTGTCCTTCTCAGGCTCAGTTCCCATTGAATCGCTTCCTGGAAGCATGAACTTTTCTAAAGGCTTTCTGAGCGTAGAAGGTGGTACGGTTAATTATGAAATAATTATGAAAATACTCTAACAATGGCGATCCCAGATCATCCTCCTAGTTTGCCAGAAGTTCACCGCAGTATCTCGATTCCTGCTGCTAAAGGCTTTTGGCGTAAGATGTTGGCATTTGCAGGACCGGGCTACCTCGTTTCTGTAGGGTATATGGACCCTGGAAACTGGGCAACTGATATTGCTGGGGGTTCACGGTTTGGCTACACCCTGTTGAGCGTGATTCTGCTCTCAAACCTGATGGCAATTTTGCTGCAATCGCTTTGTGTGCGACTGGGGGTTGCTACAGGAAAAGATTTAGCGCAGGCTTGTCGAGACTACTTCAGTCCGCGTATCAGCTTCGTGTTGTGGGTATTGTGTGAGATTGCCATTGCTGCCTGTGATTTAGCAGAATTATTGGGAAGTGCGATCGCCCTGCAACTGCTGTTTGGCATTCCGTTACTGTGGGGCGTGTGCATCACGGCGCTGGATGTGTTGGTATTGCTATTCCTGCAAGGCAAAGGCTTTCGCTATGTGGAAGCGCTCGTTATTACGCTGGTAGCAACCGTTGGCGTGTGTTTTGGTGCAGAAATTTTATTCTCTCGTCCTGATGTGGGCGGAATTTTACAGGGCTACTTGCCGAATCGGGAAATTTTGCGAAACCCAGAAAAGCTTTACATTGCGATCGGGATTTTGGGCGCAACCGTGATGCCGCACAACCTGTATCTGCATTCGTCGATCATTCAAACTCGTGCTTGGCAACCTACACCCGAAAAGAAATGGGAAGCGATTAAGTTTGGCACGATTGATTCGACGGTTGCTTTGTCTTTTGCCCTGTTCATCAACTCTGCCATTCTAATTGTTGCTGCTGCGACCTTTCATTTCTCTGGTTATCACGAAGTCGCTGAGATTCAGGATGCTTATAAGCTGCTATCTCCTCTGCTGGGTGTGAGTGCTGCCAGTGCCATTTTTGGATTGGCTCTGCTGGCTTCTGGTCAAAGCTCGACACTGACAGCAACTTTGGCAGGACAGATTGTGATGGAAGGCTTTTTGAGATTTCGCCTTCCAGCCTGGTTGCGGCGGTTAGTCACTCGCTTGCTGGCAATTATTCCGGCTTTGATTGCGATCGTGTTTTTTGGCGAGCAAAGTACTGGGCAACTGCTGGTTTTCAGCCAGGTGATATTGAGTTTACAGCTTTCATTTGCAGTGATTCCATTGGTGATGTTTACCAGCGATCGCCGCTTGATGGGTGAGTTTGTCAATCCAAAGTGGTTGAAAGTTTTGGCTTGGGCAGTTGCGACCATCATTGTTGCGCTAAACGTTTGGCTACTTGTACAAACGGTTATTGGTTGGCTTAACTTTTAGAGCACTGCTCCATTGACTCCATTGAATTACTTGATGAAGATAAACCTTTCCATAGGGTAGCGATTGCTTCGGAAACGGCGGATTCTGTATGGGCTGATTGATGTAATTCGATCGTCTCCGACAACGCTAAATTATGTAAATGAGAAAGTAAGATCGTTGCTACTCCAACGCTATCTTTTTGGACTCGTCCTAAAATGGGAGTACATTTTATCAGCTTTGGCTACTGTTGCATAACTTTGGAGAACTGGTATTATCTTAGTCTTTAATTTTAGAGGGTTGGGCGGGGTACACTCTTCTTAGAAGCCGTTGAGCCGATTTCTTCAAGCTGCTGTTTCCATCTATAAAGTGTTGGGCGACTAATTTTCAGGAGTCGGCTTACTTGACTGATTAATACTCCATTCCCAATCAGGTCAAGCGCACGTACTCGTAAATCTTCACGCTCTGGCGATCGCCATAAAATATTACATTTTATCTTTCTCCTTGTTTTCTCTATTTTAACCTATAACTAGACCAGCGCGAAGCGCTATAAGCTCAATCTTTGTTTCATCAGGCTAATGATTAAGAGGCTGGCAGCTTCTCCTTAGAGATGTCAAATGGGTTCTATAGATAGGTTACTCTACTTTCACTATGCCAGACAAACTCCTTACCTGTCAAAACTATTGCTAAGCACATTGCCAAGATTGTGCTTAACCTGTAGAGAGCGATTTTTTTTTGGGAGAGATCGCTCTCAATATCTTTGGTCTTAAATCTCTATTCTCGCGCTTGACTAATTAGATCATAATTTTATATGTGACGTGTCAGCGCTGAAAACCACTTGCACTATCTGGTTCCGATCGCTTATAATCCCTACTCCTTGCCTCTATCCAATCTAGCTGCTCTGCAACCACTGCCCAAAAATCAATATCTTCAGAGGAAATATCCTGAGCTGAAATCAAATCTTCTCCGCGAACCTTGATTAACTCCCCTCGGACAGAAACAGTCAGAGAAGACACCGAAACCCCTTCCGACTCTCTCACGATAAGATCGTACAAATCTCCTACCCGAACGCGGGTGTACTCATCAGTCTCTTCCACGCGATCGGGAGCATGATTAAGTAAATACTCAAAAGCTCTTTGAGCTGTTGGCAGGATATACTCAGCCATTTTTACCTGCTGAATATCCATTGTCGGTGCTGGCGGTACTGAATCAGGATTCAAATCGCCTGCTGGCGGGTTCGGAATTATCGGCTCTAACCAATTAGAGAATATAGCCAAATCCTCTGATTTTTCTTTTACAATTGCACCCAATACCTCTGCATCGCCATAAGATAGAGCGCTTTGCACTTCACCCTCTAAAGTAATCCGCAGGACGATGTGGCTGTCTCGATCTGAAATCACCCTGATTGTTTCACCCTCCCCTAAAAATGCTGTCCAATCTTCTATAACTTTGCGTTTCCCTAGCTTCAACTGTTGGCAGCCATCTAATAAAGTCCTACATAGCAGATTCTCTAGCTCTAAACGCTCTTCTTCTGGCAGCTTTACTACCTCTTCTGTAAACTGTTCTCGTACTCCCTCTTGACTTTCATTCTGGTATTTCAAAATAGCCGGATTGCTTAAAGCAAGAGGTACGATTAGTTCGCTAGAATCAGAGCGATCGCTCTTCAACTCTTGCTCCTGTATATCAGCTTCTAAAGTTCCTGTTTCTGTCGATCGCGCATCAGCTTCATCGCTCTCTCCTTCACTGCCCAACGTCCCAACTTGATTGTCGCCATCGACTTGTGACAGCCCAACCAGCAAATTTTGTTTTGGTTGCTTATCTTGCCTCAAAGAGGAGGATAAGCCTTTAAGCTCAAGAACTCGGCGTTCGCAATCTTTGTTTAATTCGATGAAGTTGGCGGCATTAGTTTTTACCAGACTGATTTGAGCATAGGCATATTTCTCACCTGCTAAGGACAGAGCAAAATCAATAGCAGCGAGGCAGCCGTGATAGAAATCTTGAGTCTCGCCGATGCAGACACAATCTTCTATATCTGGTTCGCAATCGGTTTCTCTTCCAATTTGTCTAAGTTGAGAAATGGATCTAACAGGCAACCTAGAAATGGATAGCTTAAAGTCGCCTTCTACTGAACTTGAACTTAAACTTTGTGGGGATGAATTATCTTCTTCATCATTGATAAAAGTTGCTATTTTAGCTTCTAAAAGGCTAAGCGTTTGTACTCCGCTTTCTTCGTCTATTAATTTAACTGCCCCATCCAATCCCGCCAGCAATCCCTGGTAAAAATCTTGAGTTTCTCCAGCTATTGCTCGGTCTGTTGCTATCTTCTCAAAAAAAGCCAGCCCTATTTGTTTTAGCCTGAAGATATAGTCAGGGGGAAATCTCTGTATGGTGTTTAAAAGCATAAGTGTTCTGCCATCTAAAAGCGCGTCGATCTTTTAGCAACCAACCTATCATGCGCTCTTGTCGCTCTCAGTACGCCTTCAGTTGTAACTAACTTTAGTTCTCAAGGCATAGAACATTGAACCAGTAATTGTTTTATCAAAAAGTATTGTCCGGAAATAAGCCATTGAACAAATGCCTTTTCCCTATTGCTATAACTAGCTGGAATTACAAGAAACAACAGCCACTCGGACGATAGTTTTGCCTCTCGATCGCGTTTTAATAGTCCGCAAGATTAATTTTGCCGATGACTTTTAAGGTGGGAAATTAGGAGGGACGGCGGATTGAGTTTACAGCCTTTAGCTTTTAGCTTTAAGCAATAACTTTACTGTTAATAGGAGAACGGCGTTTCCATGCATTTTGACCATCAACACAGCTCTCGACAGCCTGCACCCGCCGCCGATCCGCTGCGGCACAGCAGGAGGCACATACTCGCATCCGTCCTATTGCTACTGGACAGCGATCGCGCTCTTGCCGACTGGTCTCTCCCCCAACTGCCCCACGTATCAGGGTTTACCTACAAAGGAAATCGCTTTTTGGTAGCAACTGAGAAAGAGGCTGAGCAGATAGTTTGGGGGTGGATCGAGAATAATTTATGGGCAGTAACCAATACTGATAAAGATATTGAGTTGCTACTTCAGCACTTGCAAATTTCCCCATCTCTAGTTGAAGCATTTAATGGACAAGCTGCTATCCATTACCTTCGGACAGTTGATCCTAAAAAATTTTGCAAGCTTCTGTCTCCTGCTATAGCCAATCCCACGCAGTTTGTGCAAGCTCTGTTTGAGAACCGCAGCAGATCGCGACTCATTAAACGCGCCATTTGTGAATCAGCCCTGTTCTCGCCTCTGGCTTGGACAGAAGTGGAACGGGCTGGATATCTCATTTACTGCATTATTAATCAACCAGAGGTACTTCCTGGCTCGCTCAAAGTAACAATCAACTATCCTTATCCTTACAAGTCAATGAAAGAGCGAGCTTAGAAGTATTTAGCGGCACCTGCTAGCATTCATGCACCCGACCGCATTGCCGTTGTCTTTCACAGCAACGGTATGGTCACTGTTGGCAATTACCTTTCCGAATGGGAAAAAATAAAAAAATTCCTAATGCGCCTTCAGAGACATCACCTTGATATGAGAGTATAACTATAGTTTTTCTACAAAACGGTCTGGGGATAGTGAGGGTTCATGCCTAAAATGCAGACATTCCCAAACTTCAACAAAAGTGTAAATATGCTTACAGTTTTAACCGCCGCCTCCTTTTGCACTCCGTATTGGAACTATGGTGGCACGCTACCGGAGGGCAATTCATGACAAAGATAATTTCACTGTTCAACCAAGCCGGGGGTGTGGGCAAAACCACGATCGCGCTCAATCTCGGCTACCACCTCTCCTTACGAGGCCGCAAGGTTCTTCTCATCGATATCGATCCTCAAGGTTCTCTGACGCTCTTCATGGGAGTTGACTCTCAGAATTTGGATAAAACTGTGTTTGATGCCATTGTCAATGAGGAACCTCTTTCCATCCACACGGGCATTCACGGTATGGATTTGGCTCCTACCAACATCAACCTCAGCGCGGCTGAAATTCAACTGGTTAACATGGATTTTCGGGAAGTTCGCCTCAAAGATGCGATCGCCCCTATTCAAGACAACTACGATTTCATCCTCATAGATTGCCCTCCCAGTTTAGGGTTGCTCAGCTACATCAGCCTGGTAGCGGCTACTCACGTTTTAGTCCCCGTTGAGACTCACTACAAAGCCTTTGAGGGCACCAACCTCCTGTTGCAAACAGTAGCGAGAATCAGAAAGAAAGGAAACCGCTCTTTGCAGATAGCTGGTTTTGTTCCCTCCCGCTATGCTGCTACCAACTCTCAGGACAAGCGGACTCTCAAGGCTATGAGCGAGCAGTTTACGACCTTCGGTCCCGTTTACACTCCCATCCCGCGCATAACTGCTTTCGCAGATGCTTCCGAGAAACAAGTCCCGCTTGCTGTTTACGAACCTAAAAATCCCGTCGTCAAAATATTAGACCAGCTAGCCGCCAAGATGGAGAAACTCAATGTCAAGTAAGAATGACCAGCCCTATAAAGGTAAGGCCTCTTTGAGCATTTTGTTTGGAGATGATGAAGTAGCAGAACCGACGGCCGAAAAACTGCTCTCGATTGAGTTGATAAAGCTTCCATCCTCTCAACCTCGCCGATACTTCGACTCCCAAGCTATGCAGGCTTTGGTTCAGTCAGTAAAAACTGATGGAATTCTTCAACCTCTATTAGTCCGCCCTTTAGGGGAAAAAGAATACGAGCTGGTAGCAGGCGAAAGGCGGTATAGAGCTGCAAAAGAAGTGGGATTGGTCGAAGTCCCTGTTATCATTCGGGACTTGACACAACAGCAAGCTCTGCGCGTTGCATTAGTTGAGAACCTCCAGCGGGAAGATCTCAACCCAGTCGAAGAAACCGAGGGTATCTTGCAACTGCTCTCCCATCACCTTGAATACGATATAGAAGAGGTGGTGCGACTACTCTACCGGATGCAAAATGACTTACAGAGAATGAATGATAACGTTATCATTCATCATGAAATGCAAATAGTCGTCAAGGTTTTTAGCGAATTGGGGCGGATGTCATGGGAGTCTTTCGTCAGCAATAGACTGGGACTGCTGAAGCTGCCGTCAGACATCCAAGAAGCCCTCCGCCGAGGTCAGATAGAGTATACCAAGGCGCGAGCGATCGCCAAAGTAAAAGACGAGCAGGCAAGAAAGTCGCTTCTAGAGGCGGCGATCGCTGAAGGTCTATCTTTAACTCAGATTAAAGAACGCATCGCGGAGTTAAAGGCAGGTACTTCGGAAGAAGAACCGGAAGAAAATCTGAAAACAAAAATCAAGGGAGCTTTAACAAAAGCGAACAAGTCCAAAGCTTGGAGCGATCCCAAGAAGCAGAAGCGCCTCCAAAAAATTCTAAGAGAGCTAGAATCCCTCTTAGTAGATTAGAAAAAACAAAGGCAATGCCGCATTCTGCCTAATCCATGCAACCGGATTCTAGAGAAGAAGTTCCGGCATTGAAGGGATGGTCGTACCCATTCAAAGACAGAAACGTTCGGACACTTCTGAGGAATTAAATATGCGACTTCTAGCGGACGCTTTCATACAGCAAACGACAAGGCGGTTAGGATATTCCAAGTTCCTGAAACCATTGGTTCTAGTTCGTTTTTTCCCTACTCCCTAGTAAGAGCTCCCCTAGTCCCTAGCTATACTTTGGGCGAGCGGCGCGATTGCGCGGAGTACAGGGCTTGATATTATTTCTACCCTGGCTGTTGAGAGACAAAGTTTAAGTTTTTGTGAAGGATACTGTGTTAATCGAGAGAATATTTTTTTTTGCGATCGGTGTGATACAGGCGATCGCGAACGGGACGGCACAACTATTTATGTAAAAAGAAAAGTCGAGCTAACAATTCTAACCAAGAGTGGCAGTGAAAGAAAAATTATTAGCTTTGCAACAGTGAATGAAAAATCAGCTTTTAGGTAGAATTCGATCTAGCTTGGCAGTTGATAGGTTAGAGACATAGAGATGAAACCGAAAAAAGCAAACTCAAACCCTGTTTGGCTTATGTTGACAGTTATGCCACAAAGTCACACTCTCTCAAACTACAGCCGACTTTCACCGCCGGCAAAGTATCAAAACCTGTTAGACTGTTTTTTGGCAGATTTTCAAAAGTCGCTAAATGCTTTAGCGCGCGCTTGGAACAAGTATCAGCCTAACGATTCACTCTCAAACGACAGAAAACAAGACTTAGATTGGCTTGAAACGACGCTGCAAGAGTACAAGATTTCCATCCATACTTCAACTAGCAGCCAAGAGTTTTGGAAAGGTTGCAGGGATGGAAAAAAAAGCAGGAGAACAATTTCTGACGAAGGCTCGCCAAACGTCGCACAAACCTTACTCAACGCGACCGCGAATCCGAAAATCCCTCAAATCTACGATCTGGGGTTCCATGTTGGATGGCGGTACGCTCGCCTCAAAGACTACTTGCTGCGAATCAGAAAGCAGCGAAAGTTGGAAGAATCCAAGCAGCTTCAAGATTATCAACAGTTTTTAAGTTTTATCCGCCAAAAGGCTGACTCAGAAGATATGGACTCGTTCGTAAGCTTTGGATGGAGGCGGGAGAGAAATCCAGGGCAATGAGAGATAAACGCAGTAAAATCTTGGCGGTTGATGATACAACTGACAACTTATTTATTATGCAGGCTATTCTCTCTGAAGAAGGCTACTGCGTCAGCACGAGTTCCAGCGGGCTTGATGCTTTAGCTAAGGTCAAGGAGTCGCCACCTGATTTACTCCTGTTGGATGTAATCATGCCAGAAGTAGACGGTTACGAAGTAACTTACAGAATTCGCTCAAATCCTCAACTTCCCTTTATCCCCATCCTGTTAATGGCGGCTGACAACTCAACAACCATAGCAGATGGACTAGACTTGGGCGCTGACGATTTCGTTTGCAAGCCCATCCAGGTAAATGAGTTGCTGGCTCGCGTCCGCAGCCTCCTCCGGCTCAAACACAGTATAGATGCGATGCAGGAAGTGACAAAGGCGCGAGAGGATTTTGTGGCTCGTCTTACCCACGACTTGCGGATTCCCCTAGTTGCCGCTGATAGAATGCTGACCCTACTCAAACGAGGGAAATTCGGTGAACTGCCGGTTCAAGCGGTAGAGGCGATCGCAACCATCGGCAACAGTAACCAAAATTTGCTTTCGTTAGTCAATACTTTACTAGAGGTTCACCGGTTTGAATCTGGTTGCAAAAATCTGGCGATCGCACCCTTTGACCTCAAAAAACTGGTCAAAGAAGTCGTTAAGGAACAGGAGGCTGTGGCTATTGATAAAGGACTTGTCCTAACTTTCGACGACTCTGACCCGCAACCACTACGGATTGAAGGCGATCGCCTCGAACTCCGCCGAGTCATCACCAACTTAGTCGGAAATGCCATTAAATTCACCGATTTTGGTTGTGTGAAAATCGTTGTTCGTCCAGATGCCAAGTGGGTAAATATTACCGTAGAAGACACCGGCCCCGGCATCAGAGCCTCAGAACAAGTTTCGTTGTTTGAACGATTCCGCCCCGGAAACCATGCTAGAGCAGGTTGCGGCCTGGGGCTGCACTTGTCAAGCCGGATTGTAGAAGCCCACTCTGGCAGCATTGACGTGATATCAGCGGTGGGCCAAGGCAGCACATTTACTGTACGGCTTCCCATCTCGCTCTAAAAGTTTTGTTTGGATACAAAAGAACGCATACGTTCTACCTTGGACACACCCCTGTCCATGAAGTACAATTGTCCCTTTTTTAAACAAACCAACCATGAATAAAATTAGCGTTGCCTTAATTGAAGACCACCACCTGACAAGGGCTGGAATCAAAGCAGCTTTAGAAGACTGCGAAGAACTCGAATTTATCGGAGAAGCAGCTAACGGTCTACAAGGGATAACTTTACTGGAGAAAACCCGGCCTGATGTAGCGATAGTTGATATCGGACTACCGGGGTTGGTAGATGGGATTGAATTGACAAAAAGATTCAAAGAATACGTACAAACTTCCAAAGCTCCAAGCGTAGATAACCAACCGAAAGTGTTGATTTTGACGATGCAGGATAACGAGGAATCAGTGCTGGCAGCTTTTGCAGCGGGAGCCGACTCTTACTGCATGAAAGATGTAAGTTTTGAAAAGTTAGTGGAAGCTGTTGTTGAGACAAATGCTGGCGAAAACTGGATCGATTCTTCAATTGCTAGAATCGTTTTGGCTCGCATGAATAACCCCTTCAAGGAAGCTGTTAACAAAGCCCCCACTTCCACTGTGTCAATCAATGGAGTTGAGCCAGAGTACAGTCAGTTGTTAATGGCAAACCCTTTAACAGAACGAGAAAAAGAGGTTATAGCGCTGATTGTCGAAGGTTGCAGCAATGAGGAAATCTGCAAGCAGCTATACATTTCCCTTGGTACTGTGAAAACTCATGTACGTAACATCCTCAACAAATTGTCTTGTGACGATCGCACTCAAGCTGCTGTCAGAGCCCTTCGCGCAGGTTTAGTTAACTAAATCCGCTTCAAGAGCAACCGCTTGGTGGATAATACAACAGAGACGTTCCAGCAATCTAAGCTATTTAGGCGAGGGTCGCTATTAGAGGAGGTGCAGTGCCAGTTAATGCCGACAAACCACACTTGTGGAAACCCGATATTGCCCTGTCGGTAGACTTCTATAACAATTGGTTCATGCAGTTCGCTCCAAAAGCCTACCGCGACACTCGCATTGCTACAACTCAACAAGTTGAATCCGCCTTAGCAGAGACAGCCAATCTGACCAACATCACGTCCGCATTACTGCGACAGCATCCAGAGGTTTTGCCCATTTTACGCATGGCGGCAGCGCCGCCAATTGCGCGCGATCGCCTGATCGGTTTAGCAGGAGTCTCGCAAAACCTGGTCAAAAATATGGAAGAGAAACAACGAATTCCGCCGCGGGCAGACATTGCAACTCTGGATGCTGAACTAACAAAAATCAGTCAAATTATTGCACGGCTACTTGACAAAGATATTTTTCCTTGGCTAGAAAGCGGACAGCAGCCAACGGAGGCTGAAGTTCAAAGAGCAGCGACAATTGTTGCCGATCGCCTTTGCGGTGCTATTTCTGACCCGATTGTTCGTAACGCTCAAGAACGAAGGCAGCTTGCTATGATTAAGCAATGGTTGGAACAGCGCGATTATTCCTATGTTAGAGGAGGAGCCGGATTAAGTTTTGAAACCATGCAGCCTGGGACTTTCTCGTTTCGGCTCAATATCCCGGTACTTTTACAGTCCGGCAGCAAACAAATTAATATCCCTATTGACGTTGCGATCGCGCCAATTAATTCGAGTCCTGGTGAATTCCCGTTACTGATTGAAGCGAAATCTGCCGGTGACTATACTAATCCCAATAAGCGACGCAAGGAAGAAGCTATTAAAATGACTCAATTGAGGAGTAGCTACGGCAATAACGTGCGTTTTATTTTGTTTCTTTGCGGTTACTTTGACAGTGGCTATTTGGGTTACGAAGCGGCCGAAGGAATTGATTGGGTTTGGGAACATCGGATTGAGGATTTGGGGCTGTTCGGGATATGAATGTAACTGCGAAAACTGAATTGGCACGAATGTTGCGGCAATCGCAACTGGATGGAGCTAGAACTCAGGCTCAGCGAAATAAGCTAGGTCAGTTTGCTACGCCTCCTGTATTGGCAGCAGATATCCTCAAATATGCTTCAATGCTGTTGCCGTCAGACATTAAGATTCGTTTTCTCGACCCGGCTTTTGGTACAGGTTCTTTTTACTCGGCATTATTGCAGCAATTTCCGCGATCGCAGATTGTTAAAGCAGTCGGCTATGAAATTGACCCCCATTACGGGAACGAAGCGATTAAGCTTTGGAGTGACACTTCGCTACATCTAAATATCGCTGACTTTACCCAGGCAACACCCCCTGACTCTGACGACGCAAAAGCTAACTTAGTAATTTGCAATCCCCCCTATGTCCGGCACCATCATTTGAACCGAATTGAAAAGCTGCGGCTGCAACAGCTAGCACAGCAAATAGCGGGAGTCAAACTCAGTCAGTTGGCTAGTCTTTACTGCCATTTCTTGTGCATTGCGGATGCGAGTATGGCTGTTGGCGGCTTAGCGGGGTGGCTGATTCCCAGTGGATTTATGGATGTGAATTACGGACAGCAAATTAAAGATTACTTGCTAAATCGCGTTACCCTGCTGCGAATTCACTGTTTCGATGCTGCTGACGCGCAGTTTGAAGATGCACTCTGTACGTCAGCAGTGGTTTGGTTTAAGAAAGCTTTGCCACCTGCTAATCATGCTGTTGAGTTTACCTATGGAGGGAGTTTGACAGCATCTAAAATGTCGCTGATCGTGTCGGTGGAGTCGCTACGCAGTGCAGCTAAGTGGACTAAGTTTGGACTGATGTCTGGTAGTGTGAATTCTCAAGAACAGCCCTTGAAACTTAAGGACTTATTCACTATCAAACGGGGGCTGGCGACGGGAGCAAACAATTTTTTTGTGTTGACACCAGAGCAAGTTTCTGCTTACCAATTGCCTCTTGAATTTCTCAAGCCAGTTTTGCCTAGTCCCCGGCTGTTATCAGTTGATGAGATTGAGGGCGATCGCTTGGGAAATCCGATTCTCGATTGTCGGTTATTCTTACTATCGTGCGATTCGCCCCCTTTGGAGGTGAAAGCTAAGTATCCGTCGCTTTGGGAATATTTGCAGATGGGAGTAAGGCAGGGAATTTGCGATCGCTACCTGTGCAAGCATCGCTCTCCCTGGTATTCGCAAGAAAAGCGTCCTCCTTCGCCCTTCCTCTGTACTTATATGGGTCGTCAGGATACTGGTAGAGGTAAACCTTTTCGATTTATTCTGAATCATTCAATGGCTACGGCTACCAATGTATATTTGATGTTGTATCCTAAACCTGCTCTTGCCAAAGTGCTTTTGAATAAGCCAGAATTGCTCAAAAAGGTGTGGCAGGCGCTCGATCGCATTTCTGATGAGGCGCTAATGGGCGAGGGGCGCGTGTATGGGGGCGGGCTGCATAAGCTGGAACCGAGAGAATTGGGTAATGCTTTAGCAGTAAACATTCTCGAATTTTTACCCAAAAGAAGCGTACCTGAGTTATAAGTAAGAACTGAGACAAATCGTGACGTAAAGCTATGTACGCAAAAGATATCTTTCATGCGGCTCGCGATCGCTATCTGATGTTTCATGTCGGGTGGCGTGGAGAAAGACGAATGTTTGGATATTTATTAATATTGAAATGAGGATCATTGAGTTATCAAATTGAATATGCTGACGCTGCTATTGAGCATCTAAAATTTTTAACAACTCGGCAGCAACGAACTGTATTAGATACTGTAGACGAACAGCTAAAATATGAACCCCTAGTTGAGACAAGAAATCGCAAACCGATGGAACCTAACAGTTTGGCGACCTGGGAATTGCGGATCGGAAATTTACGAGTGTACTATGATGTAGAAGAAAACACAGTTTCTGTAGTTTACATTCAAGCAGTTGGAGTCAAGAATCGCAACCGAGTTCGGATCGGTCAGGAGGAAATTGAACTATGAAATCAGTAGAACTCGCACAAGCAACTGAATCGTTGGGTAAACATATTCAAGTTTTGGGAAAAGAGCCATTGCTTGTTACCATCAAGGGAACTCCTGTAGCTGTCCTAACACCAATCGCGGAATTAGAAAATTTACCCTTAGCAACAAATCCAGATTCGCTAATATTAATCAAAAAATCTTTGCAGCAACAACCATCAGATTGTGCAGCATCATTAGCCGATTATGTCCGTAGTTTGGGAAGAGAACCGATGATCGCAGCATTTGAAAGTAAACCTGTAGCTGTTTTAGTAGCTATAGCTGATATTGAAAGGGTTTCTTTAAGTAGCAATCCTCGGTTTTTGGAGATTATCGATCGCTCTAAACAACAGCAAAAAGCAGGTAAAGTTGTTAGTAGTGAGGAGGTGCGAAAGAAGTTAGGGTTAGAGTGAAGAAAGGAGGGCGATCGCTACCTGTGCAAGCAATGCTCTCTACTGGCTGACTTAAACCTGTTTACATAATAATTTTTAAAATCGTTTAGTGCGTATTTTCTCGCTCTTTTAGCGTCTATCACTAAACCTACGCTTCTCCACAGGCTCCACCCAAATCGTACAAAATCCTTCTCTAGCTGGCCTACCCGCAACTTCCAGAGTCACCCCCAAACGCTTGACATCTTTTTTACATTCTAAATTAGTCAGACTATCCGAATTCCACTTCATCAAATTCCGAGCCAACTTTCCCTCAGCGCTAGTCGCCCATCGCAAAGTCTCCGCCTGCTCCTGAGTTAAAGAAACTGCTTCCCCCGGTGCCAACCCTCCTTGCGACCAAAGTAAACCCATCCATCCCATCACAGCACCAGCACCTAACGCTACCAAAAGGATACCCGCAGCCGGTATCAAAGCAAGAGCCGATGTCCTCCACCGAGTCAATTCCGTCTGATGCACCAGAGAATTGACTGCTTCAGCAATTTTTCCCTCTTGCTTCTCAACCGCCACCCGTTCGTAACTCGCCAAAGTCTTGTTAATCCGCCCCACCCACCGATCGAACGCTAACTCAAAATCCTCCGGTTTCGGACTCTCTTGAATCAGCACCTCCAATCGGCCAGCAGCCAACAAAATCAGAAAAATCGGGTCAGTTGGCTCAATTTTCCCCTTAAAAGCCAACTCCAAAACTTTGCGCCTGTACTCCTCAGATTGCCCCTCTAAAGCAATATCCAGCAAAGATTTAGTATCAACAGCACCATAACTCACGGCAACATCCCCGTAGTTTCAAACGCCTCATAAGCTGACAACATAAACGACTTAATCCGCTGTCGGCCCAGCACTCCGAGTTCCTGGCTATTCCTTGCCAAATCAAAAGTTATCCCCCGAGCATCTATCGCATTCCTTTCCCGCGAATAAAACTTAGGAAAATCAATCACCTTCACCTCATACTTTTTAATCGCATTCTGCACCTCCTCCATCTCTTCCACAGAACTCCAATCATCCTCCAATCCCAAATTGCGGACGAGGACGTGAGCAATCTTATTGTCAAAATGCTTAACTGACTTCAAAAAGAGCTGCACACTATCGTAGCCCCCCGTGCAAATAAACCACTTGCAAAAACTAATGCGAGACTGCTTCCCCAACTCAATTAAATTGTTTCTTCCCATCCACTTAGTTACCAAAGGATAAACCTGAGCTGGTAAATTGACAATTACGCTTTTCTCAAACGCCAATTCAAAAATTCGATCCGCTTCGTAAAACTTCTTCTCATCCTCGCTAAACAGAGCTTCACGGCATACGCTCTCATAGATTCGAGATACATCAGGATTAGAGCGATCGGTATCTACGGCAAAAAATGGGAAATTCTTGTCCAAGAAATACTGAATCAGAACCCTAGCAAATAAGCTCTTGCCAACCCCGCCTTTCTCTCCATCAATCAGATGAATTTTAGTAGCCTGTTTTTCAACCTTCTCTAACCCGCACTCTTTGAAACCATTCGAGTTTTCTATCGCTGTATCCATACCTGAATCTCCTCCTTCCTCTACCTGTTTAACCACAGAATCTGTTAGTTGCACTTGATATTTCGAGTTTCTACTTCTACTTGCCATGTCGAACTGTCCTATTTCAGGTTGATTTCCTAACACAAATACAGTTATTTCTGCTTTTTATGGAGAGCTAATAACTGCCCAACCAGCAAAAAAATTTGCCTAACATCTAAATTCGCAAATCCAATACAATGGTTAGCATACCTGTATTTGCAGAGGTAATTAGGGTAAAAAGTCGCTCAATAATTGAAATTCATTCATGCGAATCCTGAATCATCGAAATCCTCGCCACCCTCTAATTCAAAGAAGTCATCCGCAGTCAATCCGCTACGAGTGGAAGGGTTAGGAGGCGTCAAGCTTTCCACACCGTAAAGCAGAGAACGGTCTGCCTCCTCAATGCCAGCAGGTACTTCTTGCGAAGATGGTATTTGAGAAATAGGCATTCCTCCTATATTAGTAGGAGGATATTCAATCCCGCCTCGCTCGCGCAAATAGAGAGCGTGCTTTTCCAGAGCATAGACGGCATTTCTAAATAACCGCCCTAAAATAACTGGATCGATATTCTCTTTTTCCAGATATGCTAGCGGCAGCCAGTAAGGTCGCAGAGATTGGAGAATCATTTCTCTCGAAGGCAGCAATAAATTGCCTTTAATATAGGACATCAAAACTCCATCATCAGTAGATTTTAAAGGCTGATAGCGCCACAAAAAATCAACCCTTTCTTTTTCCTTAGCCACGACTAACTATCTCCTGTAAAACGGAACCTTTTGACCCACAAACAGCGGATTCTGTGACCTGAGAATTGAACTGCTTTTTCAAATTTGCCTTGAAATACGAAAACATCCCATAGACATCATTGAGCCGATTTTCAAACCCTTTCTTTTCCAAAATAGGTGGCATAGCAATTTCGGCATTCCAAATAATTGGGAAGCGATCGTAATGTTCGTTTAACTCTTTGCGGAGATAATCAGCCGTCCCACCGCAGAACACCAACTCATCGCAATCCGGCGGCAAATTCTCATCCAACCAACTGGTGAGACTCCGCACATATTCAGGCCGCGCCTCTTTAATTGCTGCTATCATCTGTTGCACTTCTTCCGCTCGCCCTTGCTTAGTCGTGCTGCGAGCCAACCGCATTAAAGGGGCTGCCTTGAACTCAGCCCCCGCTGCTACAATCGCCGGAGTCAATCGCTCAGCAGTTTGCCCTGAAGTCCTAGCTACCACCCTCTCCACCATGCGGATGAAGCCCAAATCACTCGTTTTTCCCGGTCTAACATCCCCCCGTTGCACCACCAGCAGACTGGCATTACGGTAGCCAATCATGGCGATAGCGCACACCCATTCTTTCAAAACAGAGCCGACTTTCTTGTTGTGCATCAGGTAAATGCCACCGCCCTCTGGCTTGCAGTTAAACGCCAACAATTCCACGCTCATCTGACCCGTAGGAGTTTGGTAATCCGCTAAAGCCTCCCGCAGCACCCGCTCAAACCTCCCCCGGTCTTCATATTCGCCTGGGGGTAGCAGCGCGGCGATCGCCGCCGTAAAATTAGGAGGCAAATTCAGCTTTTCCTTAATCGCCCACATCGCCGCCAGAGTTTTGTGCAGCGCCCTCTCGTATTTGAGCTCCGAAAGGCCGGCATTGGCGTGAAACCTCTCTTTTGCCAAATACCCTACTGCCCTGTAATCGTTCCTAAAGGCAACCCAAGCCGTATTCTCAGGCTCGGCTGACCCCAACTGGTCTCTGCCATAAGCCAAAATTGATTCGTGCGGTACAGATACGACCTCCGGTTCCATGCACAGCAGTCGAATTTGATTCTTTGGCCCTGCGTAAAGAATTTTGGTAGCTGACCCTCCGTAATCGCAGGCCGCGATCGCTTGAGGCCAGATGGTTTCGATAGTAGTTTCGCTCATATCGCAGGTCTTCCTAATTGAAGTTTCAAGAGTGGTAAACAACAGCCCTGTACGTTTGGACGTGCAGAAATAACCCTTACGCTTCAGCCAAGTGCACCTCAAAAGAACGCTGCAAAACAACAGCTATTAAGGGTTTAAAACGCACTTACTACTTATTAAGCCCTCCTAAAACCTCCCCTCCCTCAGCCAGTTGTCTGAATCCCAGCATCTACAAAAATCGGACTCACGGCTTAGGCTGGGACAAAGCTTTTGGTAGCAAGCTGTGTCAGAGGTGCGTGCAAACTGCTTTCTCTAACGGGGTAGCACCCCTATGAGGAGAGCGCTGCTGTCAGCCTTTCGCTGTTCAATGGAAAATTTTCCATCAGACAGACCTCTCGAAAAAAGATGTAGAGGCAAGGGCGATCACGTATGCAAGCAAAAGTGGAAGAGCACGCATCATTGATTTTCGGAGATGCCTATTGGAAATTCCCACGCCTGTTAAGTTCAGCCAAATCTGGCTCTGGGCCACAGTGACAATGGAAAATTTTCCATTGGAAATTTCCACGGCTGTTGAATTCAGCCAAACCTGAGTCTGAGGCCCAGTGGCAATGGAAAATTTTCCGTTGGAAAGACTGACATCGAGTTGCCATGCCTTAAAGCCCCTCCAGGCAACAAGCGATCTGCACGTGGCTGAGGCGCGATTGCCCTCCGTGCACGCTACCCGATCGCAGGCGAAGGATAAAGTTCGTTACCTCAACATCGAATCGCGAGCAAACTAGCCATGTCGAGATCCAAACGAATCAAAAGAATAGAGATACGCCTGACGCCAGAAGAACTTCAGCTTGCTGAGACAATGGCTAAAAATCTGCAGGTGAGCGTCAGCAGTCTGTTCCGATACCACACTTTTAAACAACAACATCAACCAGCTTTGTGCCAAAAATTAGCCGAACTTAACCTCCGCCTCAAACCGATTGCCCTTGCTACAGAACAAGCATTATGGATGGGGGAAAGAATTACACAGCCAGCCAACTTTGAGGATCTGATTGAGCAAACTTTGGCACTGCTCAAGCAAGTACAGCAACAGCAAATGAACGTCCCAGTTCTAATGAATTTAAGCGATATTGAGTAAGATTTAGAAGCTGCTAGCGAAAAGTTTTTATAAAAACATCCAAAAATCATCACTTTTTTACTACACAACTTTTAAGTTTAGTAAATAATGATTGGCAAGCAGAAAATCGGTAAAAATTTTACCCCATTGCTCAATTACCTCTTCTCCAAAGAAGGAGCTTCATTGATTGGAGGAAATATGGTAGGAGAAAATGCCCAGGAATTAGCTGCTGAGTTTCTGTTCTCCAAACAACTCAACCCTAGAGTTAAAAAACCAGTTTATCATGCGACCTTAAGCGTGCCGGATGGCGAGTATATCCCCGATGCCAAATGGCGGGCGATCGCTCTTGATTATCTAGAAGGAATGGGACTGGATAAAAACCTATTTGCTATCATCCGCCATACCGACCGCGAACACGACCACATTCATATTGCAGCCAGCCGCATCAAATGGGATGAACGAGGAACTTGCGTATCAGATAGCTGGAACTATCTACGCAGCGAAAAATTGATTCAAGAATTGGAAAAAAAGTACGACTTGACACCAGCTTCCCGCAGTTTTGATAAAGAACGCCGTTCTCCCACGACTGGCGAACACCGACGGTTAGCAAGAACGGGGGAAATCAGCACGCGGGAACAACTGCAAACCGCACTAGATAGAGCAACCACTGACAGTCCCGCGATCGCTCTTTTGATTGACCGACTCGTTGAACAAGGCATTAGTGTAAAAATAGCACCTACCCCCGCAGGCGAATTAGGCATTAGCTACAAATTAGGCAATATTGCTTTTAGCGGCACTCATTTAGGCAAAGCTTACACCTTCAAGGGGCTGCAAAAATACAGAGGAGTCACTTACTCTGCTAATACTGACAGAAATGTGGAAGCCATTCCCCCATTGCAAGAACGAGAATTGAACGAAATTTTGGAAACAGAAAACTCTAAACCAAATAGCGACGCGAACAATGATAGTGATGCTGATGACTGTGGCGAAATGAGGAACAGCAGCATCGAGAGCAATTCTTCACCAATATACTGGCAAAGCTACTCTAACATTGACAGGCCAGAGCGAGAAGGAAGCAGCACAGGGACTTCCTCAGAAACCGACAAAGATTCTCTAATCGCTGAGTCAGAAGATGTAGGCAAACCCGACTCGCCCAACGATCGCGAAACATCGGGGTTCGACTCACTTAACTGGGAGTCTGTACGAAGCAATTTAATAGAAAATGCTTGTCTGCCAGTCGAATTAATCGACCTCCTACACGACAGGGGATGGATAGACGCAGACAGCCTGAACCGCCCTGTATTCCAACTCCGCACTCTTGCAGGAGAGTACAGAGGAACCTGCACCTTAGACGCCAATGGAAAATTTTCCATTGACAGTCATGGGGAAGGCTCATATCAAGGAGGCGACAACAGTGAAAAGGGAGTTTTCTGGATAGCGGTTCAAAACAATATTGAAAGAGCTATTATTGCCAGCAACCCGGTAGAAATCCTGTCTGTAATTGCCTTAGATCCAGATTTCAATAAGAGGCCCACTTTATACTTAAGCATTGATGCGGTTTCTTCGCTGCCAACCGACTTTCTTAAGGAAGTAGAAACTATAGTAGTCGGCTTCAAAGGAGATCGAGACGGCGAGCAACTATCAAAAGAAATTATTGAAACATTCCCTCAATCAAAGCGAATCAATCCAGGATTTGCCGGCTGGAACGCAATCTTAGCATCTCAAGAGCCAGAAAACGAAAATGGTTTTAACGCTCGTGATGAAGCAATCGAGCGCAATTTTGGCGTAATTTTGGATTAATCAAAGCTCGTTATTAGTATTTTACGCAGCTTTCATCGGACTAGGAAATGATGACTGAAGTTTGGCGATAAACAAATTGCTTATTTTTACGACTTTTTCGACTTGTTTGAGCAGTAAAGCCGTGGCTGCAACCCACCTAAAAACCAAACAATATGCTATTTAGAAAAGAGCTTTTTGCAAACCGGCTTGTCCAAGCCGTGACTCAGACTCTATTATCAGTAGTGTGAAAGAGTGGAAGCGCCACCTTAAAATTATGAATCTACGTCACTTACTTCTCTCGACTGCGCCCTAAATCTTCGTGCAACCAGCGAGAATGGAACTCTGCTTTGTTAGAAGTAATGGAAGGACTAAAAGCAGTGTATCTCCCAATTAAATTCAGCGATTTGCCATTGGTGAAGTGGCTGCTAGCGCAGCATTATGAATGGCTTGCTAAAAAAAATTTGAATTTGATAAATTTCCAACTATCATCATGAAACTGCATTCACCCATTTGCGATCTGCCAGGGTTAAATCCAAGCAATTACAAAATGCTAGAAAGGCTGGGTCTTACAACTGTACGAGACTTACTGCTCTACTTTCCCCGTGATTACATTAAGTATCGGCGAGTAAAAATTTATCAGTTGAAAGTAGGCGATTCAGTCACGGTTGTAGGTAAAATTCAATATCAGGAAGTAGTCAGTCCGCCTAAAAATTATCGGCTAACAATTCAGACTATTATTGTCAAGGACAAAACCGGTAAAATAGCCTGCAAGCGTTTCTTCAACCACCCGTACTACCAATCTAAAAAGTGGAGGAACGAGCAAGCCGCCACCTATGTTGCTGGAGGCATTGTTGCTATATCTGGGATAGTCAAGACCGATCGCTATTGCGGAATGACATTAACTTCCCCTGAAATCCGATTAATCGGTCTAGACGAAGCCAAGGATACGAAAAATTCAATTATCCCAATTTATCCTTTGACAAAGGGAGTTAGCAACGAAATTGTCCAAAATGCAGTAACCTCAGTTTTGGAATCTGCCAAGCTGCTAAATGACCCCCTGCCGCAGGAGTTCAGACGACAACACGGTTTGATGGAATTACAGAAGGCGATCGCAAACATCCACCAGCCCCCAGACGAAACCCAACTAGAAGCTGCCCGCCGTCGCCTTGTATTTGATGAGTTTTTCTATCTCCAGCTATCGTTTCTCGTGCGTCGCCATCGGCTTTTGGCGCGATCGGCTCTTACAAAAATAACTCCTGCTGGCCCTCTAATCCAACAGTTTTACTCTCAACTTCCCTTCTCGCTTACCTCAGCTCAACGTAGGGTCATTAACGACCTTCTCAATGACATGACTTCCAAAACGCCGATGAACCGACTGGTACAGGGGGATGTCGGTTCTGGTAAAACAGTTGTTGCTGTCGTTGCTATCCTCGCTGCCATCCAGTCTGGCTACCAAGTGGCACTTATGGCACCTACAGAAGTGCTAGCCCAACAGCATCACAGGAAGATTGCGACGTGGTTTGAACGCCTTGGCGTTTCTGTTCAATTGCTGACAGGTTCTACCAAAACCGCCAAGCGCAGAGAAATCCACACCCAATTAGAGACGGGTGAACTTTTACTATTGGTAGGAACTCATGCGCTTCTGCAAGAGAAGGTCAACTTCAACAAACTCGGTCTGGTAGTCATCGATGAACAGCACAGATTCGGGGTGCAACAGCGGCAGGATTTACTGAACAAGGGAAATAGGCCTCATGTACTAACGATGACCGCGACTCCTATTCCGCGTACTTTAGCACTGACCTTGCACGGGGATTTGGATGTCAGTCAGATTGACGAGTTACCGCCCGGTCGTCAGAAAATTCACACGAAAGTGCTTAATAAAAGCGCTTCAGCATACGATTTAATCCGCCTTGAGGTACTTCGAGGTCGTCA
This sequence comes from Microcoleus sp. Pol1C5, assembly GCF_036701115.1. Classification (NCBI taxonomy): domain Bacteria; kingdom Bacillati; phylum Cyanobacteriota; class Cyanophyceae; order Oscillatoriales; family Microcoleaceae; genus Microcoleus; species Microcoleus sp. Pol1C5. The sequence goes on from NZ_JAUBQE010000012.1 coordinate 81,099, forward strand.
AGCGTACATCATCCTTCCCCTGATCGAAGAATCGGAAAAGCTAGATTTAAGAGCAGCGGTAGCAGAATACGATCGACTGTCAACTGAAATCTTTCCCGAATTTAGAGTTGGTTTGCTGCACGGTCGGATGACATCAGCAGAAAAAGATGAAGCCCTCAACTCATTCCGCGATAACAAAACCAAAATACTGGTTTCCACGACTGTTGTGGAAGTGGGCGTGGATGTTCCAAACGCTACTGTCATGCTGATTGACCATGCCGAGCGCTTTGGTTTAGCTCAACTGCACCAGTTAAGAGGTCGCGTCGGTCGCGGGTCTTACCGTTCTTACTGTCTGCTGCTCAATACCAGTAAAACAGCAGAAGCCAAGGCACGTCTTGAGGTGTTGGAAAAATCCACTGACGGGTTCTTTATTTCGGAGATGGATTTGCGGTTGCGGGGGCCGGGAGTTGTCATGGGCTACCGTCAGTCAGGAATTTCGGAATTTGCTTTGGCGAATATACTCGATGATGAGAATTTGCTGAATTTAGCTCGTTATATGGCAGTAGCGATCGTCAAAAGTAACCCAAATTTAGAGCAACATCCTTTGATGGTTGCAGAACTCAAAAGACGGGGGCTGACGAGTTGGAATGGCTCTTTCAATTAAGAACGAAAAAGCATCCGATTAGCGAGAGGCTGGATTAATCTAGTCAGCTCTACTTTTAAAGATCAGTAGATGTGAGCATTCTCATGTGTTTAACTTTACCTTATACATAATTTGCTCCTCTTGCTAAATTACGGTAACTCATGCGCCAACCTTTTGCAAAGTTCAATAGCAGATAAGCAAAAGGCAACAGCCGTTTCTAGAGAAACTTTTTGCCCTTCACTATGTTGGCCGAAGTCTCCTATAGCTTTGATGTGTTCTACAAGGAGAGCTGTTGGTTTTGAAATGAAATGAGCTTTTGAGCTTCTGGTTTTGATAGTGCCGCCAGTCATGATTATAAGAAGTCTACACTGACCACCTAAACTGCTTGGAACGTTTGGTAAATTCTCCTCCTCGGGTATTCGTTCACCTTTGACGCGCCAAAAATCGATCCAATCTTGCGGAACTTGGTGACTAGGAGTAAGCTCTGCACTCCAGATTAATTTAAGTGCTATATCAGTAATAGTGCGAAACCGCATTATAGCATCATTTGGTTCTGGATTTAGGTCTCTAATGGCACATTTGATCAAACGTTTCAAGTCTTCATCTACGGATACTTGTGCTAACCTCAATTCAAGTAAATTGCGAATGTTTCTTTCATAATTATTAATATCGCCAAATAAGCGTTGCAAATCAGTAACAGGAGCTTCTCGTTTTTTAGCGTACTTCTGCATTAAACGGCAATTAGCTGTTAATTTGCTGCCTGATGCCTTAGCATAGCCACGAGCTTCCAAAAAGTTGCGGCGATGCTCAGAAATTTTAGATAAAAGAATGTCATTTTTCGCAAGTTCGATTAAATCGCTTTGAATTTCTACCCCACATTCATCCCAAAGTTCGTCCAAAATAATTTCCGACTGGTTAAATACTTCTGTAGCTGCCTTGTCAATTTGCGTTTTAGAAATGGTTGTTCCCAGTTCAATTTGTTCCCAAAGGTAAGAGCAGAGGGTAGCAGCTAAAATTGGTACTCCTCCACTCCAATTACTCAGTTCTTTTTGAGCGCTCCTGTCAAATAAGATATTTCTATCAGTAAAAGGTGTTAATATTTCAGACCAGGTATTATCCTGAAAACAGTCTATTTTAAAGGGATTGGGGTTGAAGATATTCCAAAAATCTGATGTTTGTGATGCCTCAGTTTTACAAAGTTCACGAAGTGGACGGCAGCTTCCTGTAACAAATCGCAAACTTTCTTGCTCAGCAAGATATCTAAGCCTATCCCAGAGGTTGCGGGTTAGACTCGTAATCCCCAGCACTCTATCAAATCCGTCTAGCACTACTAAAAGTCGCTGATTTTCCTCATGCAAAAGTGCTAGCACTTCAGGGAGAATATCCCATAAATCCTCAGAGTTTGGCTCTATTTCATCAGCCAATTCCTTTTTTACTAGCAGGAGAGCAGACTTAATTTCTTCAGCAAAACGGCGCATAAACTCCCTATCAGAACTTGGAGTTTGATGACCGAGATCCAAGTATAGTGCTGAAATATAGGGTGCTTTACCAGCTTTGAAAGTAAGAGCAACCTCTTGAAGAAAAACTGTTTTACCAATAAACTTGTGTCCCACAATCTGCACATGGTCAGGAGATGGTTTGGTAAGCTGACGGTTTAGTTGCTCAAATAGGCTTTGCCGGCCACGACAAATTACTGGCGCTGTCCCCAATACTTGATACGGATTAATGGCCATTAAAATTTCTCCTCTCCTTCCTGCACTGCTTTTTTGCGCTGGTCTTCATGATCAACATTCCTTTTAATCCAGTCTCCCATAAGTGGAATCGCCAGTTTGTAGATATCTAAACCTCCGGTAGAGTCTAGTTCCAAAAGTTCAAGCTCTCGCAGAAACTCGATATCCTCTCCGAGGCGCTCCCCAGACGGTATAAGAACTTCTGCTTCTTCTAACTTAATCTCCAACAGAGCCAACGTTACTGGGTCTGGCTCTGGTTCAAGCTTATGACATAGTGACAGAATAAACCGTCGGCGCTCTGTGCCTGCGTAGTCCCATAATGTGCGGAAATGCTCATTGTCACGCACCATCTCATCAGCAGCAGTTTGCACAGCATCTAGGGTTATGGTTTGTTGATTAGTCTGAACGGCACGTTCAAAAATGCGGTTGCATAGAGACTGAATTAAGAAAGGTTGGCGGGCGCACAGCTCAACAGCGAGGTCTCGCGCTTGCTGAACGTAAACAAGACGACTTTCCACAGGCTCGGTAACAAGTTGGCGGGCGTAGTCTAATTCAAGGGGGTCAAGTCCTATACGGTAGCCCAAACCAAATAGTACAGACCAATATTCCTCACGCAAGCGCTTCAGACGGCGGGAACCCGTGATAATGCCGGACAATTGAGAATAGGTTTGGAACAAATAGCGGATGTTTTCTGGAACTTGGGGGTTAGTGACACCTGAATCGATGCCTTCTTGGAGTTTGTCAAATTCATCAAGCATGAACAAAATCCGCCGAGGATGTGCGACATCAAGAAGCAATTGCAGGAAAATTTCAAAGTCTTCAAAAGGATACTCGTTCGATAGATATTGGCGGAGCGAGCGTACAAACTGTAATTGAAAAGGACGGTTGGGGTCATAGGGTGGAGCATCAGGAAGCTGCACAGTAAGTCCTGCCTTGTGCGCTGCTATCCCAAGTTGCTTTGCCATCAGGCGAAACACCGCTGCGGTTGTCAGCCCCACTTTATCTGTATCGGCTTCTCCTCCCTGAAAAGAGCAGTTGACAACAATCCATCCGGGGAGTTTCTCGTCTCGCTCGAAGTGCTTCAAAATTGATGTTTTTCCAGTTCGTCGGTTTCCTTCCAAGAGAATCACATTTGCTTGGTATGGCGTTGCCAGTTGCCGTTTGATAGCCTCAATAACTTTGCTGCGGCCAAAAAACATTTCTTCGCGGTCAACAGGATTTCCCACAATGTATGGGCTTGCTCCCAAATCTACTTTTCTGGCAGATGACTCAAAAGCCTTGATACTAAGGGTTAGTGGACTTTCATGTTCTATTCTTTCACCAGTTAAAAGTTTGCCTGACCATAAAACTACAAAGTTAAGCATTCCCTCAACCTCTTGAGGTGGAATCACCAAACGCACATTTATTCTTTGCCCTTCACAAAGGTAGGGTATTTTTGCGATGCCCAATTCTGGGTGAGTCGAAACGTGGAATTGCCGAATTGGAATAACTCCTATGTTGTGCAGCGTCAAAATGACTTCAACCTGAGTTGCTGTAGGGATAACTGATGGATTTAAAGAAGCTTCAACACGGACATCTGTAACTTGTTCCTGTATTTGTCTATCCACAAGTTCGAGCAATCCCCTAGTCAATTCTCTAGCACGCTTAACTAATAGAATGTCGGATCTGGTTAATATCTGGAGCGTTTTAGTAAGGGAAAGTTTTGTATTAGTTAATACAGTTAATCGTGCCGTACCCGGAGGAATGTCCTCGAATCCTCCCATTTCTCGCAGTCCAGATGCTAACTCTAACAGCCAAGATGTAAGAATCGGGTCAGTTGACGATGAAGAATGAGCAATTTTATTTCGCAGCGACTCAACTACCTCACTGATTCTCAATAGCAAGGCAAGATTCGCTTCTTTATTAGCTGACAGTGAGCTATTTAGAACATCTTGAATGATCGGATCTGCTTCAAGCCAATCTGCAACTTGATCTAAATCTTCTTGGGTTAGACAAGCAATAAGTAACCTTGTAGCATTAAGCGCACCCTCCCAATTTCGTTTAGCAACACTTTCCTGAACTAGCAATGATGGAACAGGAACAGCAAGTTGTTGAAGTTCTTGGACAGGTAATCTGACAGAACCCTGAAGCATAGATGCATAATTTTTAATCCAGTTCTGGTAAATAGGCGCTCCAAGTAAAACTGACAAATAAGTAGCCAAGACTGGGATATCCGGTCGAATCCGAATAACTACTAAACTATTTGCTGCTACAGTACCGACAAGCTTTTGAGTAACTATTCCTACCTTGATTGGACTTTTAAAACTCTGTATCCTTGGGATGAGCAGGTCATTAGCTTGAAGTTGGTAACATTGTTGTTTTTGCGTTAACTGCTCGATATCTATAAATACTGAAGGTAAAAGGATTTTTCCGTCAGAAGTGATGTCAGATCCTCGAATCACTCTTGCTAAATTTTTAGATTGAGCTTCTTCAGGGGTGGAAGTAATAGAAGACGGATTTATAGGAATTCCAGTAAAAACTTCGGCAACTTCTTTTAGTTGGTTAATCGGAATATTTGGAGCAACAGAGCGAACTGTTTGGAGAAAATTTTCAAATTCATTATTTCCTTCCTCTTGGCTCACTAGCTGCCACTTTTGTTCAGACAGCTTTTTTACCTCTGTTTCCCAGAGATACTCGCTCAATTCTCCTTTGCGGAATTCCTGTGCTACTTCGTGCGATAACAATAATTCTGATTCTAATCTATTCTCCGTTAGGAAGGTTCCAAAATTAGAAGATTGACTCAAACGTATTGGTAACAACTTTGAAAATTGATGAACCTGGAAAAACCGCACTTTTCCCTGCGGTTTTATGCGAGAAAAAATGAGAATACTTGTTTTAATACCTGTATAGGGCAAAAAAGATTTTGAGGGAAGCGATAAGACTCCTTCAACGTTGTACTGCTCAAGAATTTCCTGACGAACCCGTTCTTCTGAGGTATTAAACAAAATACTCTCAGGTAATGCAACTATAGCACGCCCTCCAGGCCGAAGAACTCTCATAATATGTTGTAAAAAAAGTGCTGTATAAGAGGAGCCTTTAATAGGAAAATGGCTTGATACTTCTCGATTAACCATTCTGCTGAATGGTGGTACAGCTAAAATGCAGTCAAATCCTTCACCTAAAAAATTAAGTGAATGTTGGCTAATTGCTGTGTTTATGTGTCGAGAACCTTGAGGGCGTTGAAGTGCTTTAGAAATACTACCAGAAGCTCTTTGCTTCTGTATTTCCTGGGATGCTAAGTTAATGCCTGAACTAATATGCTTGATAGCATATTCAAGGGTGTCCCCTAACTCAAGCGCTGGATTATCTATACCAGCTAGCATCAATCGAACCATACCAATTACATATAGGAAAGGGTTAATCTCAATACCATAGATACTCTTATTTTGTAACTCCCACCAATTCCCTAATGATTGATTCTTAATCCTATCCTGTAAATAGTTTACACAACTAACCAAAAGACCTCCTGTTCCAAAACAAGGATCGTAGATGCGCTCTCCCGGCTGAGGTGAAGCTAACTCCACCATAAGCTCAACAACACTTGGTGGTGTGAAAAATTGTCCAGAATATTTCTGATTTTTTATCAAATTTTGTAGAATTCGCGTAAAAATCTCCCCAATAATCTGCCTATCTTGCAAAGTTTCTAAAGGAAGTCGATCTATTTGTTCAACTAAAGTATTAATACTTCTATCTGTTAAGTAATTGATTTGGATGTGGTTGCCCATAGTATGCAGAAAAGATCCCCAACCAGCTTTTGGAAGAGCTCTCAATTTTGGACTAAGTTCCTCTTGTATAAAATTCCGTAAATCCCTTCCTTGAAGTTGACTCCAGCTTTTCCAATTGAATTTACCGGGCAAGAAACGCCCGTAGTCCGAACCTCCCAGAGACTCCTGCTGAGATTCATAGAGGGATGCCCAACGTAGAAAAATGAGCGAAGCAAGCGGTGCAAGTAAATCACGAATTGGGTCAACCAGCTTTCCAGACCGACGAACCTCATTACTTGCTTGCCAAAGTGCTGTTTCAAGTTCTTTTAAATGCTCAAATCTATCTAGTTGCAAAATGTTGTTCCTATCGTTACATATAAAGCTTTTATCCAAGATACCCTTCAAACTAACCTAATTTTCGGTAATATCTGTAGTATAACTCAAGTTTGGACTATCGCACCTGCGGTGCGATAGTCCAAACTCGAGTAGTATAATCGCTCTACACCGAATTATGCTAGTTCATGGGGAGCGCACAAAATCATCGCTATTTAAAATTTTTCCATCTAGAACAGCTTCTTTTTTTTAATATATTAAAATTAAGTATTTAAATAAGATTTACGGAATTTAGTTTTAGCCATATAAATAGCTTGCTTAGTTGTCCATTGCTTATGTGGAATTAAATTCACAACTTTTTTTAATTTAACTAATCCTCTATAATCACCGGTGATTTGAAAAACGACTCTAGCGATCGCATTACAGCAAGCATCAGGATATTTGACAACTTGCAACTCAGAAAACCGAATCACCACCCAATTTCTTTCTAAAAAAAACCGATTGCGCTGACTGTCTTTATTCCTATCCACGCAATGATGAGGTTTTCCTGTCCGCCCATCATAAGGTTCATCAATCTCGATATCTATAGCTAAACCAGTCGGTTTATGAACCAAAATAAAGTCAGCGGTATAACGAAAAGATGTACCGGGTATAGGAAACTCACAACCCATACAGAAGTCATAAAAACTAGAGAAATAACGACATAAGTAAATAAAAAATTGCTTTTCACTTACCCCTTGCTGTACTCCTCCCTTACCCTGAGTTGCTGGCGGTTGAACAATCTTTTTCAACAAATTCTTAAGCAGCTTATATCGCTCCTGCAAAAGAGAATTATATTGCTCAGTTTCCTTGCCTTTTGACTGCCAATGACGCAATTGATAACTCTCGTATTCAGATAACTGTTGTTGATACTCAGCCAGTCGTTGCTTGTAGCGATCGCGCACTTGAAAATCAACAAACCGCAGATAGGAAAAAGTCGCCACTACACTCACTGACGAACACGTCAGCGATGACCAGAAAGCCATAACATTCATGCCAAACAGCCAGTTAACCAACATTACTACCGCAACACTAGCTATCCAAAGTTGAATTACCAGAAAATAACGAGAATTATTGGAAACTGGCTGTCGCGGCGGAAAAGGCATTTTTTTTGTAGAAGAAGCACTTTCTTCCAAAATAGGTATCGGGTTATCCGCGCAGAACTGACGAATGGAATCCGGGATAAGAATAACTGGGTAGAAGCCTCTTATTTGGCTCATGGCAATGCTTTTTGTAGGCTATCTATAAGCTCAAGATATGTGTATTTTCAGCCTTTAACCTATTAAATATGTGCGTCGGATCACATCATGCCAAGGAATTACAAACTTCTCTACCTAATTTCCGATGTCATCCACTTATAAATGGGCTAACGCCCAGACATTGGGGTGAAAATAATAATTTGGTGCGCCACTACTTATGCCTACAAATCAGCCAAATAATACACAAAAAATTGCCACAGACCGTCTCAAATCCACGCGGGACAAACTGACAAGAAAAATCAAATTGGCATTGAAGACTGCAACGCCTGAAGAAACTCTGGAAGTGTGGATGTTGATGAAACGGCAGGAACTCAAAAGAACGACTCCTGGGTTATCGGAACAGCAGATGGAAAGCGTCGTGCGATCGCTAATCCTAGAACTCGGCTATGACATCATCGCTACCTCAACTGCCTCACCTGCTGCTGCATCGCCAGAACCAGAAGTTCAGACAGATGAAAGCGAAGTGAATGACGCGGATGAGGATAACGATGCTGATTTCACTAACGACGATCTTGAAGGCGACGAAGATAACTTTTCAGAAGAATTATCAGATGTATCTGAAGAAAAACTTCCTTCTCGCAAGCAGCGGGTTCCTGCTTTGAAAAAAGTTGAAAGCTTAAGGGCTTCTACGCGAAATGGAAAGCACTATTAAGGTTTGTTGACTTTGAAATTCTAGATGAGGTTTTACACAACCGTGCCCATACAACAATGTGAAGCTGACGACACAACAAATACACTCATTTCGTACACTAATACTTCTTTGCTGGGAAGAGTGAATTTCAAATCCGACTCCCTAGAACTTATCCCAAAAACGGAAATTTTGGAAGTAGGCGATGATGATATTGACTCTAAGAGTTTGGAACACGAACTCACGCCAGAAACGCTAGCCATACTCGCTAGCATTGAAACTTTTGATGAGTATTTTCATTGTTGCGGAAGGTGGTAACTAATGTATTTAGCCAAAGATTCGTTAGCCAGATATTCGATACAAGCAGTCGAACTCTGGAATCAATTGGAAACTGCTGAAACTCCCGAAAAAGAGGAAACTATCCTCAAACAACTCTGGGAAATTCAGACAGACCAGGAAATTGTTGTTGACACTCAAGCCGAACTAGCAGACCAACTAGATGCTGAAATTTGTGCCGTCAAAGCACGCTTAAAACACTTAGTAGAACTGCATAATAAGGCAATTGAACGACTGGAACGGTGGCGCAACAGTCTAGATAAAACCCTACTACAATTTCATTCAATGGGAGTAATTCCCACAGAGATTGTGGGGATCTCGCGTCACATCCGACTCAAGGAAAATCCGCCGAGTTGCGAAGTATTAATCAATCCTTGTGAATTGCCAACAGAGTACCGCACGGAAAAGCTAGTTATTACACCCAACAAACGCAAAATCGTAGCTGATTGGAAACAAGGCATTCCCGTTGATGGCACTCGAATTGAGCGTAAACTCAGAGTTGAATACGGAATAGTACCATCAAATCTGACCTCTGCAACTGAGGTAATTTCAAATCGTGCTGCTGCACCAAATACTCAGGAGAATCATTCAACTATAACACAAAATAGTAGGCGAAAAGAAAAGGCGATCGCTAAAAGCGTTGATGGTTCTAACAAGAAGATGAAAGCACGAGCCGGCTAGGGGTAAATCTTCAAACAAGCGTGGGAGGTTTAACTAACAGCAGATAGTTGTTATCTCGCTATCTGCTAAACCTTTTTTTTGAAGTAATTTAGGACAGCTTAATCCATGAATAAACAAAACAACCATTCCTTTGACATTTCAACATTTGACACAATTACCTACCGGATTTATCGAGGAAAACTTGCCATCTTAATTGAGGATGGAGACAATCGCCTCGACATATCGTTTCCCATAAAAGATGGGAGATTATTCGTCCTCCTTGGTTCTATAAGAGCCGCTGTAGCTGAAGCAATGACCGATTACTTGGAAGTAGAAGCCTACGGGGATGAGCCGCTACTATTATTAAGTGGATCTTTGAATAAAAATAAGTTTAATTAATACCAATAAGGGGGGCTAACGCCCATAAGTAGTATGACAAGCTATTAAATAGCATAGCAAAAATGAAATGGTTGACACCAGAAGAGGCTGTCGCGGCTGCTAATTTATCGGTAACGAGCGAAGAGTTAATTGAGTATACAATTCAAGCCGAAGATGAAGAAACAATAGAGGAAAAATTCCAAAAAATTGGACTGATATTTGACCGCGATCGCTGGCAAGCCAAAAAACATTATCTAGGTCTCCTCTCGCCAGCTAAAGTTAAAAAACCAGTCGCTACTGAATCATCAACCTCTGCAAGCGATTTAGAATCAATAGATGATGATAATTTGGCAGAGGAAGATGAAGAAAATACTGTCTCTGAAACTGAAGAATCCCACAATTTACAATCCGAACATCAAGAAGAACCTTATATCTTAGAGAAATGTACTGTCGAACTGCACCTGACATTTAAACCAGATGACGGCCATCCAGACGGACGAATTGTAATTATTTCCGCAAGTAGTCACAGGGACTTTCCAGTTAGCGAAAAGATAAGAGAGTCATCATTGGGAGAATTACCGCCACCTCTCAAAGAACTGCTGAAGGAACTTGTAGCAGATTTTCCTAATTGCCAAGTGCGGCGACAGATTGCTAATGCTCGCAACCAAAAGAAAAGAAGCACTAACCAAAAGCAACCTGGAAGCGAAGCAAGTAGCACCACTACGTCTACAACTTCTACAGAGTCTAAAACTACTGGCACGCAACTGACCTTATTTGGGATTTGAACAACATACCTACTTGTGGAATAAAAAAATGACTTCAAAAAAGAAAGTGCTAATTTCCTTCGAGGGACAACAACATCCTGTTGATGAGGAAATAGCAAATGATGATAACGAGCTCCGCAAATTGCTCACAACTTATTACCCCGATTGCGCCAACGCCGACATCATTAGAAAACCTGGAGAATTGATTACAGTAGCCAAACGCAACGGCTCTAAAGGAGTAAAATACCCATGAAAATGACTCCTTTAGAATTCCTCATCAATGCACCAGAAGAAGTCAATCCTGCACTATCTATGTGCCGGAAACTACAACGGTTAGAGCTTTCTGGCGAACTCGATAGCGCGACAATGAAAGAAATGGTAAAAGCTATTGAGTTCGCTATTTCAAAAGGGACAGACGACGTGAGAGCAGTTGAGCAAACCAAGAAACGACTGTTAAATAGTCGCTCTGTAGCTGGTGCAGTTCCAATGGGGTTTTAATATGGCTGCAATTTGGAATGCTAAATCCGCTCTGCAAATATTACAGCAATGCCAACCAATCATCGACTTTAAATCAGCAACCGATTATTTGTTAGATAAACTGAACACCTGTAGTTTAGACTAAATAAAGATGAGAACGGTGGCTTTCAGAAGAACTAAAGCCACCGCGCCGGGAGAGAATAAGGGTGAAAAAGAAAACCTATCCACTCCCTAAATGAACAGTGAACGATTAAAGGACTTTCGTCAAGCAGCATACGAGTTATTGGTCAAAGCCAAGGATGCCACATTCGAGCTCATGGATGCAGTGATGACGACCAGGAATGCAGCCTGTTTGGCGGAATTTTCGCTCAATCCATTATTCCATCGTCAATGGCCAAGCGTCTACGAGGCATTGCAAGACTGTAGACCAGACCGGAAAAAACTGATGCTGCTGTATCTCCAGCAATTACAGGAGGAAGCACCCTCAACGGAACACGTTTTAGTGGCAATCGATCATACTGGATGGGGCCGACCAGATGCCAAAACATTACAAGACAGAACCCATGAATATCACCAAGGCGTAATTCTTGGGCAGGGGTACAGTACCATTGCGTGGATACCCGAAGCGCAAGGAAGTTGGGCATTACCCCTGCTCCATGAAAGAATTAGTAGTGGGTCTTCACCCATACTTCAAGCAGCTTCCCAACTCAAACTTGTCTGTCAACAGAGCATCAATCCAGTCTTAGCAGTTTTAGATAGAGAATATGGGAATGCAAATTGGGTACTGGCGCAAGCAGATATTCAAGCTGATTGCTTAATGCGAGTCCGAAAGAATGCCTGCTTGTGGTCGGCACCACCAGCCTATAGTGGTCGCGGTAGACCACGGAAACATGGGCCCAAAATGAGGCTCTCTGACCCAACCACATGGCTCGAAGCGGATACTGTGATTGAAATTGACGAACACCCTGATTTGGGACAAGTCCGAGTCAGTCAATGGCCAGACTTACATTTTTATCGTGCGGCCGAACAAAGAGTCAATTTAATCCTCGTCCAAAGAATGAAGCCCATGTCAAATGGTCAGCCGTTTCCACCCTTGTGGTTGGCTTGGGTGGGAGAACGAACTCTACCCTTAGAAACAGTCTGGTTTAAGTATTTACGACGTTTTGGGGTGGATCATTGGTATAGGTTTGCTAAGCAAAGATTGCATTGGACATTGCCTAACTTGAGAACTCCCGAACAATCAGAGCGGTGGAGTGATTTAATGCCATTGATAAGTTGGCAACTCTGGCTAGCTAGGGATTTAGTGGTCGAGAATGTATTACCTTGGCAATCGGCTACAAGCAATTTAACTCCTGGACGTGTTGCCCAATCAATGTTGTCGGTTTTAATTGACATTGGTACTCCCACGAAAATGCCTCAACAGAGGGGAAAATCCCCTGGCTGGGAAAAAGGAAGGGTACGGACCAAGGCACCGTGCTATCCCACTGTGAAAAAACGGGTTTCTCGACGCAAAAATTCTTAAAGATTAGTTATTTAATCTTCTTCCTCTTGAGTTTTTGAGTAACAGCTTGCCGGATATTTAAAGACGGCTACTTTTGGCTGCAATCATTTTTTAGTCTAAACTACAGTGAACACCTATCAGCTACTCAGTCTTTATCAACAATTGTTTCCTTTGGAATGGGAAAAAAGCCAATCGGAACTCTACTCGGAAGATGAAAATCACAGTCCGAAGGAATTGGAGTTTATTTCGCTAGTTAACGAACATTTATTTCCCATTGACGACATAATTTTAGAGGGCGCTTATGAAGAGCGCCTCTATCAAATTCCTGTCTCACCCAAAGGAATAGATTGGCAAGACCATGAAGAAGGAATTGACGCATTGCGAAGCGGATGGCAGATATTACTGCCACTTTCGCAGTCAGGTCGGTGGTGGTTGGAATCGGTAGCAGGCGATGAAGGAGAATCGTGGTACGAATGTACGTTTGGATACAGCTTGAAAGACATTGCACATCCCGAAAAAACTAACTTCAAACTTCTCAAGAGATTAGCCCGTCGCGTTGCACCTCCTATCAGCGATTTGCCTACAGCCTTAACACTCCTTGACTTAGAAACAGGAAATATTTGGCTAGACCAAAGTGTTTGCTGTGAAAGTTACTGGCATCGCAATTTTAAATCAAGACCCTGGACGATTCAAGAGATTAAGTTCCTAGCAAGTGAATGGAAGAAAGCCACTCAGCTACTAGATAAAGCCGGCGACTTGATTGACTGGATTGAATCTGAGCCTAACACCAATTTCTCACACCTCTTAGCATTATGGAATCTGACATTACATCTGAAATAATTCGAGAGGTACTGGAAATAGCCCCCCGAAAATTGTCCACAATTCAAGCCGAACTTCTCTTTATTGAGGGCGGTACTTACATTTTTCACTATCAATCGGGGGACAGTTCCAAGTACAAATGCCTGTCTCCAGCAACTCTGCGAGCAGCTTTTGCCAATACACCCATTGATTCGGGTTGGATAAACCCTGAATCGGGGATAGTACGTTGGGGAACTGGCAGCGCCGGGGAATGGACAATCAAATTCGTGCTACCTCAGAAACACGAAATAAATTTGTTGGAATCAAAGCACTTAGTTTCTTTACCAGCATTGGTCTTCTTGGGGTTGAAATCTGATTACTGGGTTTGGGCAATTAAAGGCTCTAAATTTGACCCGGAAGCAGATGCTTTTCACGTTCCGCTGCCCAACGTCTATTTGCATTCCTATCAACCCTGTGGACGCATCTGCTGGGGAGATAATAAACCGCCTGTAGCTTCGCCCAATACTATTAAAAAAGCTTGGGAATTGTTCATCTCTAGTCCCTTCAACGGACATTTGAGTGACGGCAAATCTAGGGCGCAACCCAGTGACGTGCGCTTGCAGCTCGAAAAAGCAGTTAAACGTTCATCTTACCCAGTTAAAGATTTAGTCAGCACGAACCAAATAATTGCCAAATTAGTTTCAGCAATAACTGATGATTGAACCACCTAAAGTGAATCACTACAACTTAGAATTTGTCGCTTATAAGATTGTCAAACTCGGAGACAATCTGCCGTTTCACTCTAGCAGTATGTTCGAGTATCTGATTGGCAGCAATGGCATCTTTGTTAGAGCGGTTAGACTGGGGTTAGAAGTGATAATTCCGGTGGAAAATTTTACCGCGTCAATCAGAGGATTAGAACCGATTGAGCCTTTAGTCCGATTAACTCCCGGACGAATCCCTCAGCAGATACTCATCCAAATGTGGAAAGAAAGTTGTATCGCCGCGCTTGCAGAACCACCGTTAGAAATCACTTTCCACATTCATCAGGAACAAGGACAATGGCGGCTCGTAATTCCAGAGCAAACGCAAAGTTCTGCTAAATGTAGAGCAATTGAATACGGTTTAGATTCTTCGTACATTAACGCCACTGTAGAGGTACATTCGCACAATCGGATGGCGGCTTTCTTCTCGGGTGCAGATGATGCCGATGAAGGGGGTTTCCGCATTTTCGTAGTTTTAGGGAGAGTGACTGAATCGAGCGCTGAAATTATTTGCCGCGTGGGAGTTTATCGGCAATTCTGGCACATTCCTGCTGACTGGATATTTGAATTGCCGAGTTTCATTGCAGATGTTACTACAGGCGACAGGAAAAAAGACGATTCGATTTCTAAATTTTACTCCAGTTCTGTCGCGCCATCTTTGTTAGATGACCCCATCGAATTGTAAACAACATTTGGAGATTTACCTCATGTTTAATTAGGATTATTTGTCAGCTTCGCCTTTGATTGTCAGACAAGCTGATTCGATTGATTTTTGGCTAATTGGGGCGGGAGGAACGGGTTCTTGGCTGTCTTACCATATTGCACGGCTGGCACGGAGTTTGGGTAAGTCGGGGAAAAAGGTGCAATTTGCGATCGCAGATCCCGATCGAGTTGAATTCGCCAACATCAGCAGGCAAGCTTTCTGCGATAAGGAAATCGGACTGCCCAAGGCGCAAGCTCTAGCGTTGAGATACTCTATCGCTTGGGGAGTTGACACGACGGCTTTCGTGCAGGAATTTGACCCCAAGCTAATCCGCTACGCCTACGACAAACTGACCATCCTGGTGGGGTGCGTGGATACAGCAGCCGGGAGAGCGGCAATTAATCAGGCTCTGGAGTTAAACCAATTTTACAGCCGTTCTGAAATTCCCCGCGTGTGGTATCTGGATTGCGGAAATCATGCAGCAGCCGGACAAATTTTGCTGGGCAGTTCTTTGGAAACTGACCCGGAGTTCTATAATTTTGGGGGGCTGGGATGTGCTAGGCTGCCATCTCCGGTGCTCCAGGCTCCTGACCTTTTGAAACCGAAACCTGAAGAGTTGACAAATAATCTATCTTGTGCTGAGATGGCAGTGCTGAATGTGCAGAGCGAGAGCGTGAATGTTCGAGTGGCGGCTGAGGCGGCGGATTATTTGTACCGGATGGCTGCGGGCAATCTCAAGCGGTTTGCGACCTATTTTGATTTGGAGAGTGGGACGGCGCGATCGCTCTACATTACCCAGCAGTCGGTATGTGCTGTGTTGAAATCTAAAGCTTGATATCAAGACTTTGGAAAAGATAGAGGGAATACTAGAGTTGGTTCCTATTTATGATTTATTTATGTTTACAAAGCCATTTTCAGAGATTTTCTCAAATAGCGAAGAGGCCAAGAAAGCATTTAAATTCTTAAAAAACACTCTAAACCTCTTAGGTGTTAATGATGCTAAAGACTCAGAGTTCCGTTTGAGCATAAAACTGGGTCTCTCTCACCCAGATCATCTTCTGGAACTATTGAAGGTAATAGGGGTCGAGAGCTTTGAAGATTTTCGCTATCAAGAGATAGTGGCATTAGTAGATCCTGTGACATTAGTCAACTACTTTTGTTTCAGTAAGTGGATTTTGACTCTTGACTTCAAGGGGTGGCGAGTATGCACATTTTCACGTCCGCCTGAATGGAAACTCATTGTTCCATTCGTTGGAAACCCGAAGATAACTACAAAAAAAGCACCAGAACATCAAAGAATACCCGAGCAACTAAAAGGATCTAATTATCGAGTGTTGAATACATACTTAATGAAGTTTCCTTGGACTGGAACTGCAAAAGAAACGTATGAAAAGGCGCTGGAGACCTATAGAAATTCAGAGGAGAATCGTTCGCCGATGGAAGAGAGTCCTTATCACCACACGCTTGCAGAAGCGGTATTTGACTCCCAGAAACTAGAAGACCTGTTATGTAAAAAGTTGCCAGGGTGGACAGAGGATGAGGATGAGGATGAGGATAAGCCAGCAGCCCAGGTGCTGGCGTTAGTGAACCAAAAACCGTCTGGGCTAGATTTAACTACTCCATCTTTGAAGGACATTCAACAGCAAGTTGTTAAACAGGGATTGCGAATAGATGAGCGTTCGCTACGACTTTATCACCTGGCACTACAGCAAGTTGTTAAACAGGGATTGCGAATAGATGAGCGTTCGCTACGACGTTATCACCTGGCACTACAGACTCGAAAGTTCGTCATCTTGTCCGGGGTTAGCGGGATAGGAAAAACCTGGTTGACCCGGGCATATGCAGAAGCCATAAGTGCAGAGTACCTGTTAATGCCAGTAGCTCCAAACTGGACAACTAATGAAGACTTATTAGGATATTTCAACCCGATCGCTCAGAAATATCATGATACGGAGTTCAGCAGCTTTTTGAGAAAAGCAGCGGCAGAATACAACCAGGCAGAATCGAAAAAGCAACAGGCAAAGCCTTATCACTTTGTTTTGGATGAAATGAATTTAGCGAGGGTCGAGTACTACTTTGCAAAGTTTCTGTCTGCAATGGAAGTGCGAATGCGAGAGGGAACCGCACGGATTGAGTTAGGGTCAGGCGAAGAAATACCACAGAGCGAGCTATTATTGACACCAAACCTTTATTTTATTGGTACGGTCAACGTGGATGAGACAACTCATGGATTTGCTGATAAGGTTTACGACCGCGCCCAACTAATTGAATTGACTATTAATGAGCAGCAGTTGAGGGATTATCTGGTAAAAACAGCTTGTAATAGTGACTGTGCTAAGGTACTAATGGAAGTCTGGAAGGATGTTCACCCTGTTGCGCCGTTTGCATTCCGGGTCATGGATGAGATAGTAACATACGTAAAAGAAGCTGAAAAACTGAGCGTGCCGTGGAATGAAGCCTTAGATGAACAGTTGCTCCAAAAAGTATTGCCTAAGTTTAAAGGAGTAGATAGTCGTGTTGGAGAAGCATTAAAAAAGTTTTTAAAGATTGCAAATAACAATAACTTAGAACTGAGCCTTAAAAAAACCGAAGATATGCTGAATAAATTTAATGAACATGGATTTACCTCATACTTCTAGTAAGTTAGGGTTTTGCACCGACAAAGGCGAGAGTTTGGATAGGCCAAAGGAGTGGCAACGAGCGCTGATCGAGGTGCGTTTGCCATTTGACCAGTGGTCACAGGTAAAGTTGTTTCGGCAAGGTCGTCAGCTAGATGTGCAACGGCGCATTATCCACGGTCAGGATTGCATAGTTGCAGAGTGGGAACGGTCAGACCCTGGCTATTATCAGTTGCGCTTAGAGTGTGGAAGTACAGTTGAAGAGCGGATCGTCACGGTTCTACCGGAGAAGATTACACTGGATGCCTTTACTCAATTACTAACCGATTTATCAATGGAGTTGCCAGCAGCAGTGGCAGTGGCACTACAACGGGTTGGAGCATTTGGCAATTTAGTGTTCCGAATGCCACAGGAAACGACGGTAGCAGAGGAACTTAACCGCCTACGACGAACGATTTTGGGTACAAAGGAACGACCCGGATTGCAAAGTCTTTTACCAAAGTTAGCACTTGACCCGCATCAAGTCCTGCGATCGCAGGAGGTATGGGTTCCGCAGGCTCAGGCACGGCGGCTTTCCATCAGCGGATTACCCCAGGCAATGCGGGGTCACAATCTGGACAAATTTGGTAAACCAGTGCGTGTCCTCGACTGTCGGGTGGAGCATACGTTGGATGTGTATGAAAACCGTCTGGTGAAGTTGTACGTGCATCAAGTTGAGCGGCGATTGCTGCGACTAGAGCGGTGGCTGAATGAGCTAATGTTGCTGCCATCCCGCAATGATTACAGCGACTGTATCCAAGAGCTACAGAGGTTGGTAAAGAGTCTAAGCGATGCTAAGAGACAGGCACATTTTCTCTCGGAAGTCAGCTTACCGCAGTCTTTGAGCAACCAGTTGACAATGGTGTTCCTAAAGCGTCCTGCTTACCGGGCAGCCCTAGAGGGCTTTTTGGAGTTTTGCAGACAGATGGAAGTCCGATTGGAGCAATCGGCGCTGGATGTGCCGTTGCAAAATCTACCATACCTGTATCAACTATGGGGAACACTTCAAGTAATCCAGGTATTGCTGAAAGTTGCAGCAGAGCAAGGATATCGGTTAAAGCACAATCGGTTGACATACCCGATTGAAAACGAGTTGGTGGTGGTGCTACCAAACGGAGAAATAGCCGTAGAACTGGTGCATCCACAGACCGAAGTATCGGTGACGCTTACCCCGGAGCGTACCTTTGCAACCGACCCAAGTGCAGCCACCTACAGCATTAGCTTTGACCAGCGCCCAGATATTGTCGTCGAGGTAAGACATCCGTCTAGCCAAGTTCCTAGAATTTATCTATTCGATCCGAAGTACAAGGTAGATTCGCGAGGAGGTTGTAAAGTTCCTCTCAAACAGGACATTGACAAGATGCACAGCTATCGAGATGCCATTCGTGGAGTCGGTGGGGTGCAAGTAGTTCAATATGCAGCTATCTTGTACCCTGGGAATTATGTGCAATATGATGAGGGGTTACAAGCACTACCCACAGACCCTTTGTTAGTTGGGGAACTGCACAAACATCTCCGCCGAGTCTTTGAATCAGCGATGAATTCCTAATTAAGGAAATAGTGCTGTAATTAGGAAAGTAAAAAACTCCTACCCTATTAAGCCAATACCTACCTAATCGAACTGCTTCATATTTCCTACGCCTACAACGCGAATTTGTTGTAAAAATTCACGATGAGCAGGAACCTAAACAATCAAACCTGCATGAAAACTCTCCAAAGAACGTTTTGTCGCAAACTGTCCCACCGCAATTGCTTACTCAATGGAAAATTTTCCATTGAATAAGCCAAGCTCAAAGATCGTATAAGGGCGACTACCGCCGCCCCCTCGAAGCAAACACCCCATGCCTCTGCTATGTGTCCCCCTACGCCTAAACCCTATCTATATATGTAGGGTCAGCCTGAACTCGCTCATCAAAGTCCATATTCTCCCATTCTGTAATAACTCTCCCCGGTCTGTCCATCAAATCCGCAGGAGCGCTGCTGGGACGCACGAAGGGATATTTATCCTCATCTTCAGGAGCGATCGCCAATTCCACCAGCTCAGTATCTTCATCTTCAAACAGAGCCGGATTAACAATTGTATCAACCTTTAGTTCCATTTCAATCACCTCAAAAACACTTCCAACGGTCAACACTTGACTGAGTTTCAACCTGTTAAGGCTTAGATAGACTTTTCTTACCTGCCTTACCAACTGTTTCAACAATTCCTATTCTAACACCTCAATTCTAGGGAGAAATCAACTCATGGTCGCCACAGTTGTTACCGAACAAGGACTCAAGATTCCCGTTTTTGATGCTGCTTACACTGATGCCAAAGGTCGAAATGCAGGCAAATTTTTCAACAACCCAGAAATCCTGCGCCACTCAATTTTGCAAGCAATGTTTCAACCAGAGGAACTGAAGACATTAATGATTGTCAAACTTGACAAATCCAATCCAGATCCTCGCCAATTACGCGCCAGCATCCACGACCCAGAAGATGGCATCAAGCGACGCATGATATTTCAATCTGGAAATAGCTATTACTTTGGTGACGAAACCCTAGCCAAAAAGATAGGAGACTTATTCGTAACCGAAAAAGACACTGCTTGTCGCTACGGTTCCCTTCTCGTCAGCACTTGTATGTCCGGCGTATCAGAATGCGACAACCTGCGAGTAAAAATTGTTGATTTCACCGACCCGCAATATTCTAAATATCGAACCGGAGACTGTCACGGTGCCATCAGTTCCGAATTACTCAAAAGCATCGGCGGCGAGAAAAATCGAGCCAGCCAATTCCGTTTCGCTTGGCTACGCAGTTGGAATTCAGAAAATACAGAATCCACACCCCAAGTCAGCTTTCTGGCTAAAGGAACCCTCCGTCCCGATGACAATTTACTCGACTCCGACGCCGACTCTAAAGGGAACAAACCTCAACTTATTTTAGACCGTTCCAGCATCAAAGGCATCAATAAAAAACAACTCAAAGAACTCATTCCTTGTGGGGATTACGAATTACCTAAAGCCATCCTTGGAAACCGCAAAAACAGTCAAATCGGCATCACCCAAACAAGCTGGCAGTCTACTGGAGTTTGGTTCGACGAAGAAGCCCAAAGGCAAGACTTAGTACCAACAACTAAAGCCGAAGCCCAAAGACTGGCAGCACTGCAACGCGACCCCATGAAATTGCGCCAAGCGATGATTGAAGATTATGACAAGCGCGAAGCATTTTTAGCGCGTTTGAACGAAAGAAAACTTAAAGAACAGCCGGAAAAGTTATCAACTACAAGTGACGACGAAATTAACGGTGATAGCGAGGAAAGTACCGAGGATAAAAAGCGGGAAAGACAGGACATCCAGATGCTCAAAGCCGATAAATTCGGACTGATGATAGGCAGTCCCGAATTCACCAATATGGCAGAAAGGTGGCTGGCATCCAAATGGCGAAATCTGGCAACCAGGGGAGCTTTATCAATGACTTCGGGAATGGCTCTACCCTGCGAAGATTTACCCAAAGGCACGGTTTGCGCTAACCATTTAGAAGAAGGAGAATGCGTTCAAGGTCGATTCCCAATTCTCAACAAAGATGGTCTGAGGATATATCAAAATGTACACGCAAAAACCCTGGAAAATATTCCAGAGGAAACCCGTGCTGTCATGTCGAAAATCAAAGGGGTAATTTGGTTCAATCCCAAAGACTTAGAAAAGTTCCATCAAGGAGACTTTGACGGTGACGAACCGTTTGGCATCGAATCTCGAAAAATCCCTCAAATTGCCCAACAAATCTTACCAGCACAAGACGGATTATTTGACTTCGGAGAAGTGGTACAAGCGGAGAAAGTTCCCTATACTAAAGCTCGGTATCGAGAAGACGACCCCGAAGTCAGAGAAGGTAAAGTTAAAGCAGGTCAACGCAAATTTACCACCCTAGAACAAATTGGAGTTGCCAGCTCTCAAAATGAAGTCGGAATCGTCGCCTTAGCCATTGGCAAAGTAGCAGCAGCACTCCCCAACCCCGGGGAAGATGAAAAGCTATTTCTCAAGCAGCAAAAGCGATTTATCGCTGCTCTCAGCATCATGGAACAGTACGAAGTTGACTACCAGAAAAACTCGCTGCGGGGTAAAGATGCCAAAGAAGTGAAAGAGAAAACAGGTTTAAATCCCGACACTTTACTAGAAAAAGTAGATGAATGGTGCGAGAAACACAAAAGCTGCACTTACTTTTTCCAGTACAAAGGAGACGATCGACTGTACAAACAATTTCCCATGCCTGCTGACTTCCCCAATCCTGTTTACGTCCTAGCCAAAGAAGCCGTTAACCCTTATTGGGAACTGACGCGGCTCATCCACCGGAACCGAGATGAATTTCAGCACATTCTTCCCCCGATTCCGGCTCATCTAATCGTGTCGAAAGACAATCGCAAGCAACTGGATGCAGCAGGCATTGAGTATGAAAAAGAAGGGAAGGAATTGCACGTTCCCTATGAGTACAAAAATGCCTTGGTAGAGAGAGGAATCGAGTACCGACACAGCAAAGAAAATGACCTACCTTGGGAAGAAAACGAGTTACAATGGGCGAAAGACCTGGTGCAGCGCTTTCAAGAGGACAAAAGCATTATCTACGATCGCACTGGCAGCGATATCAAAGCTCGAAAAGAGGAAATGGGCAAACTTTATGACAGTTATCGAGCGGAGATTGACGAAATTTGGGATACTCCTGAAAGAAAAACCAGGGCTGCTCATGCCTTATTCCAAGCTACCCACACTTCCGATAACCTGAGCAAACACCGGACAATCTGCCAGAAGGTGGCAGAGAAATTGGAAATTACCTTTTCCCTCCAAGAAGACTACGAATTGCTCCACGAAGCCTTACCGCGAGATGTCTACGTCCTGCAAGTTCCTTTCCAGAAAGTGAAAACTAAAGACGGCAGAACCATTGACCTTCCTAACCAATGGAAAGACGCACTCGATAGCAAAGGTATTGAATACGAAGCCACTGCTCATCCCGAATTGCCGTTAGTTGAATTCGCCTTCAAAAACTTACCCCAGAGCATGGTGGCGAAACTAGATGGCAAATATGGAGATAATTCCAACGACCATATCGACACCGACTCTTTGAAAGTAACCAACTACTCCGGTAATGAAACCAGACTCCTCATCGTCCCTCCCGTCGATTGTCGGTGGATTGAGTCTCAAGATAAAGCAGGTAGAGGCGCACTTGTCTACAAATTATTCATGGATGAAATCTCCGATGCTTTGTCAAATTATCGGGTAAATCAAATAGAAGTAGTCAATGTCAAACATCCCGATAACGATTACTCAGAGGAAGATTTCTCCAAGTCAAAATGGAAGGATCGGAAAGTAACTCTGCAAGTGGGAACGATAGACTTACCTCCCACTCACGAGAAATATTACCGATTTCAAGGCACTCCCATTATCCAGTTGGACGGGAAAAACTTGGGTACATTTTCCCCCGAAAGTCCTAAGTTGCCCCCTGGAACCACTTTTGAGGCGACGCTTTCCCCCGACAAAGGCGGCAGGTCAGTTATGCTGAAAGTCGATCGCGAATCAATTCGGTTGCCTGAAATTCAATTGCCCGCGATCGATTCACCTGAAGTAGCTCAGAGTTCTGAGTTGGCGAAGCCTGCAGGAAACGCGATTCGCTCAGCGATCCGCCCAAACGGAATCGCTCAAAACAGTAGCACGTACCAACCGCCAAAATTCCAACAAGAACCTGCTTCAAAACCAGAAACGGCAGTTAATAACGGAAAGGGCGACACCACTAACGCTAAAGCTGACAACTGGCGGCTTTCTCTGCAAGACACGCTCTTTAGCGTCGTGTCGGAAACATACAAGCAACGGCGATGCCCACAGGCGGCGACGGAGCGATCGCACCTTCCTTCCGATAGCACTCAGCACTTTAAGTTTGGCGACAACCAATGGACAGCTTACGTGCAGCCTAATGGGGATTGCTTTGTCAGAAACGAGTCCAAGCGCACCGTGTTTAAAGCCAACGTTAACACCGGGGAGGTTCAAATTCCCCTGACAGAGCAAGCAGCGGCTTGTTTTCAAGAGATGATTGTAGAACGGGAAAAAGCTTTGTCCCAGTCCCGAATTACTTTCACGCCTGCACCTGAATCGAAACCGAGGGAATTGGAAATGGTTTAGTCGAGAGGGGTGGTTGGGTTTTAGGGGGCGATCGCATAGAAGTTCAGTGGGAAATTTTCCATTGCCTTTTGTCACTCGCTTGCTACACATTAGCCTACATTTAGTCCCCCCTGGCTGCTTGTACCGACACGAGACTGAAAAAACGGGTTGAAAAAGAAGGATAAGGCAATCGCCAGAGTGGATGTGATAACTGAGGAGCGCATCGGGGTTGACTGCATCACATTCCTTCCAAACGCAGAAAATGCACTCTTCCTGATTCTTCACCCGCAAAAATCGTCACTCCATCTGGTGTGACAGCGCAAGCATCAAGCGGACTATCGCCAACAAAACTAGCGATAATATCACCGCTTTCCAGATTCCACAGTTTTAAAGTACCATCCCATGAGGTTGAGATAGCGCCTAGACCGTTTGGTAGTACCGCTACTGAACTGACAACGTGAGTATGACCAAACAGAGTCCGCAAGGTCTTACCAGTATTGAGATCCCAAAGTTTCAAGGTTTTGTCAGCCCCGGCAGAGATGGTCTGCCGCTTTCTAGGAATCAATGCTACTCCAAAAACTGGGCCATTGTGACCGGATAAGGTACGCAATGGCTTGCCGCTGCTAAGGCTCCACAGTGTTAGAATGCCGTCCCATGAAGCAGAAACTGCTTGCCGTCCATCTGGCAATACTGCGACTGCCATGACTGCGCTAGCATAACCAGTAAGGGTGCGTAATACCTTGCCGTTGTTGAGATTCCAGAGTTTCAGGGTGGCGTCGATTGAAGCTGAAAGTGCCTGTTGACCATCTGGCAACGCAGCTACTCCGGTGATTCCGCTGACGTGGCCAGACAGGGTACGCAATACCAAACCATTGTCTAAATTCCATAGTTTCAGCGTGAAGTCATCGGAAGTAGAAACTGCTCGCCGCGCATCTGCCAAGACCGCCACCGCACAGACTCCGTTAGTATGACCCAACAAGGTGCGAATTTCTGCCCCTCTGTCCAAATCCCACAGCTTTAAAGTCTTGTCCTCTGAAGCAGAAATCGCTCGTTTTCCGTCGGGCAGGACTGTTACTGCTTTGACCTTTTTAGTATGGCCAGACAAGTTTAGCCATGCTGTGTCAATCTTTAGATTCCACAATTTCAGGGTGCCGTCATCTGAAGCTGAGATGACCATTTTCCCATCGGGCAGCACTGCCACTGTTCTGATTCCTTGGGCATTATTCGATAGGGTAGACACTTCTGCTGCACTATCTAAATCCCAGACTTTTATGCTGTTGTCCCAAGAGGCTGAGATGACTCGTTTCCCATCGGGCAGTACCGCCACAGCTCTGACTCCGGCAATATGACTAGATATGGTGCGTAATGCTGTACCACTGTTTAGCTCCCATAATTTCATAATGCCGTCCCCGGCACCAGAAACCGCACGCTGACCGTCCGGTAGTAACGCAACTGTCGCAACCCCTCTGTTGTGACCTAATAGAGTGTGTAATGTTTTACCACTACTAAGCTCCCACAATTTCAAAGTGCCGTCATTTGCGGCTGAAACCACCTGCTGACCCTTTGGTAACGCTGCTACTGCCATCACCCCATATTCTGGGTTATGCCCGGACAGGGTACGCAACAACTCACCGCTGTTGAGATTCCACAATTTCAGAGTCCCGTCTTTTGAAGCTGAGACTGCCTGACGTTTTTCTGGCAATACCGCTACTGCCATCACCCCACAAGCATGACCCGACAGAGTGAGCAATTCCTTCCCAGTGTTGAGATTCCACAATTTCAAAGTGCCATCGTCTGACGCTGAGACTGCCTGCAACTCATCTGGCAGCACTGCTACAGACATAACTGGTTCAGTATGTCCCGACAGGGTACGCACTACTTCTCCAGTTTTGAGATTCCACAATTTCAAAGTGCCATCATCTGATGCTGAAACTGCTTGCAGCCCGTCTGGAAACACTGCCACTGCGTTGACCCCGCCAGTATGTCCTACCAGGGTACGCAGCAATCGTTCGCTCGGTTGCGTTAGGCTGGGCGTTAATGGGCGGAACCAGGGGGCTGCTTTCCACTGTTTCGCTTGCTCCAGCAGCACCTGGATTTCTGGTGCTTTGTATGAAAGCAAGCGACCCAGCAGTTGTCCAACTAGTTGCGTTTTATCTTGCTCCAGGATGTGCGCTGACAGCCGGAGTGCGCCTTGAATTAATCTCAGATTGTCTGCATTGCGGTTCACCTGTTCCCCAGAGGTTGAGAGGTCGAGTGTGAAGGCAAGGTCGTAATCTTCAATTAGTGGCTGCGGCTCCAAAGCTGAAACCTTGGCTTCTATAGAACCCATTTGACATCTAGCTATGCGCTAAACGCTTGAGCATTAGTCGAATGAAACAAAGGTTAAGCTTGGCAGTGGCATGGCTGAGCGTCCTCTCAAAGTTCTTGACTAAACTTTTACAACGTTCCATCCAAGCATTTGAGCGCTCAATGACCCATCGAGTTGCGACTACGACAAATCCCGTTTTTCCAAGTGCTGCTTTTTCGGCTTTTGTCGGTTTGGGTGCCAGTTCAAATCGGATCTTGGTCATGATTTGGGGGTAGAGGTCTTGCAAAGCTGCCGTTATCATCTCTGGATGATAGCCATTGTCCAGCAGAATGGTGATCTTCGGGATATTGACTGGTTTGGCGCGAAAGTAGTCGAGATGCTGGCTCAACATCTCGATTAAGCCTTGATCATCGGAGACATTGGCTTTCGTGCAGTGAGTAAAAAACGGAAAGCCGAGTGTATCGACGGCGAGATGTCGTTTGATGCCGTTGGTACATTTGTAAAAGCAAAAGCCTTTGGACTCAACACTGGCATTGCAGGTATTCTTCACCGCTTGCGAGTCAATCATCAGCAACGTTGTCCACTTGGCTTTTTTTTGACTTGTTCACGCACTTGTCCATGTAAGATGGTCATCAGTGCCAGGAAAGCTCCTGCATCCCGCCACTGCTTGTAGTGCCAATATACGGTTGAGTAGGGTGGCAGATCTTTGGGTAAATCTTGCCAATTACAGCCATTCTTAAGTTGGTAGAACATGCCATCCAACAGTTCTCGTTTCGTCCAATCACAGGGTCTTGTCTGCTTCTTCAGCGGCAAGATCTGGGGCAGGAGGGGTTCAAGAATTTCCCATTCTTCGTCGGTGAGACTGCTGGAGTACGTCATGGTGAGTAGGATATGGCTTTTGCGCTACTTTAAGTCAACGGAATCAGAGATGTCAAATGGGTTCTATAAAATCGAAGTCGAGCAGCAAAGTGTGCAGACGGTCTAGTTGAGAAGACTCTACCAAGAGCTTTGGTAGATCCCGCAATCTATAAATCCGCGTTCCCTGTGGTAGTTGCTTTAAACGTTCTGCTAACTTACCCATCGTCAAACATCCCTTGCCACAGCCTATTTATTTCAAAATCTGCTTGTTATTTTGGATGCCAGGTGAACTGAAAGGATAAGGTGATCGCTTTCGTAAATGTGGGATCTAACGAGTGTATCCTTGTTGACTACATCACATCCCTTCCAAACGCAGGAAATGCACCCGCCCTGATAGCTCGCCTACAGCAATAATTCTCCCATCTGATGTCATGGCGCAGGACCATAGCGGAGCATCACCAATGAAATAATCGATAACTCTCCCACTTTTCACCTCCCAGACTTTGAGAACATCTTCTGAAACCGAGATAGCCCTCTGTCCATCCAGTGTTACTGCTACTGCCCTAACATCAGTATGACCCTGTAGAGTATGCAGTTTGACTCCAATTTTTAAATTCCAGACTTCAATAATGGCTTGCGAAGCACAGATCGCCCATTCCCCATCTGGTGTTACTGCAACCGCTCTAACCCAGTCCGTAGACCCTTTGAAAGTAGATGGGTTACCTTCACCGTTCAGTGTCCAAACTTCAAGAGTATTGTCGGATGAAGCAAAGATAACTTGCTTTTTATCCGTCGTAGTTACTGTTACGGACAAAACGTTAGTATTATCCCTATTAAAGGTGTGATGTACTTCTCCAGTTTCTAAATCCCAGATTTTTAGGGCATCTCGCGAAGTTGAGAATACCTGCCGATTATCCCGTGTCACTGTTGCTGAAAAGACGGTATCGGTATGATCTGTGAAGGTGCGACATATTTTTACACTCTTCAGATCCCACACTTCCAAAATATTTTTTTCAGCATAGATTGCCTGTTGATTATCTGGTGTTACTGCTAAGACGGTACCAGTATGACCCTTACAAGCGTGCTGTACCTTTCCAGTTTCTAACGCCCAAATTCTAAAAGTGCTGTCAGTTGAAGTCGAGATGGCTTGCTTCCCATCCGGTGTCGCTATCACCGCAGTAATTTCTCCAGGATGACTTATTGGAGGGAATCGTTCAGTTCCAGTTTCCAGATCCCAAACTTTAAGTGTATTATCGAGTGATGTTGAGATAGCTTGCTTTCCATCCGGCGTTATCACTATGTCCTTAACCCAGGCAGTGTGCCCTTGTGAAGTCAGTTGTTCTGCTTCATAAGCTAAGTTCCACACCTTGAGCGTTTTATCCGTTGAAGCTGAGATCATCTGTTTTCCATCCAGCGTTACAGCTATCGCTGTAACTCGGTTGGTCAGATCTTTAAAGCTACACAGTTCGGTTCCACACTCTACATCCCAGACTTTGAAAACTGTATCGGCTATTATCCCAGATGAATCTGAAGCAGAAATCACCTGCTTACCATTCGGTGTCACTGCTACTGCTGTAACTTCTCCTGTATGACCTTTGAGAGTGCGTAGTATTCTCCCAGTCTGCAAGCCCCAAATTTTAAGAGTACAATCAGCCGAAGCAGAAATTACTTTTTCCCCATCCGGCGTCACTGCTACTGCTGTGACTTCTCCCGTATGACCTTCGAGAGTGTGTAATATTTTCCCAGTCTGCAAGTCCCAAATTTTAAGAGTACAATCAGCCGAAGTGGAAATCACCTTTTGCCCATCTGGTGTTAATACTATTCGTCTGATCCAGAGAGTATGACCTTGCAGGATACAAAATACTTCTCCAGTTTCGCAATTCCAAATTTTGAGAGCATAGGCACCAAAAGCCGAGATAACCAACTGCCCATCTGGGGTAATTGCTACTGACCAGCCATTACTTGTTAGGTCTTTGAAGGTTCGCTCTTTGGTCGTATTTTTTAAGTTCCAGACACTGACAGTATCAGCCGAGGCAGAAATAGCGCGACATCCCTTTGGCGTTATTGCAATTGCCATTGCAGATTTAGCTACTATTGCCGTCATCTCTCTTGTATGGTCTTCAAGAGTTTGTAACATTTCCCCAGTCTTCAGATTCCAGATTCTAAGAGTTCGATCGACTGAAGCGGATATAGCGTGTTGTCCGTCTGGTGTTACTACTACATCTGTAACGGTTCTGGTATGACCTACCAGAGTTCGTACCAATCGGTTGCTAGGTTGCGTTAGGCTGGGGGTCAAGGGGCGCAACTTGGTATCTAATTGACACTGCTTTGCTGCCTGTTCCAATAGTAGTTTAATCTCAGATGCCTCCAATGGCGACAAGCGTCCCAGCAGTTGTGCCGTTAATCGCGTCTTATCCTGCTCCAGGATATGCGCGGACAACCGCAGCGCACTTTGAATTATTCTCAGATTCTCATCCTTACTCTTAACCCACTCTTCAGAATTTAAGATGTCAGGAATGAAAGCCAAATCATAATCTTCAATCAACGGTTGTGGCCCTAATTCAGAAACCTTGGCTTCAATGAAATCAAAATCTGTTAGCAGGATTTGCAGCCGATCTATTTGAGAAGACTCGGCCAGAAGTGTTGGTAGCTCCTTCAATTTATAAATTCGGCTGCCTTGTGGTAGTTGCTTTAAACGTTCTGCTAACTTACCCATCGCCGTACAAATCCTGCCATAAACTATCTGCCATCATAGTTTTTATCCCCTTAATTGTTATCCCCGCTTTCTCTACAATGTCCTTGCGGTTGAGAAAACGGCGGTAACTATCGTGATAAAGCCTGTAAAAGATTTGCTCGTATCGATCTAGTTTGTGTAAAAATTGTTTCCATTTATTCAGTACATATTGCACGGTAAATTCAGCTTCTTGTTCTCCCGTATGCTTGATGATTTCAACAATATCCTCATAGGGAATAGGGCTAAGTGTTTCCGACAGGATGTAGACAATTCTAAGCTTAGTGAGCGGCGGCGGGTCAGTGGTCATGCCCATGAGTTGCCAGTGATTCTCGTAATATGCTTCTAAACCCTGCGGTAAGCTTTCAATGCTTGCATCTTGGTAAATTCCATCCTCAATTTCTACTAGCACGCAGCGTAGATACATAAAGTTGTTTTCGCTCTTGTCGGCTAGTTGGGTGATGAAATCTTCGACTGTCAAGCCGCTACCCTCAATCCACTGGCGCAGTCGCTCATGCTCATTAACGTGCTGCCGAATATAGGCCCGGACATCTTGTAAGCTAAGGTCAGCGTATTCCTCTGCCATCAGGTCAAACAGGTGCTTCGGGGGGTCAACCACAAACAGAAGATCGACTCCCCGCCGCCGTGACATCACGAAGTAAACATTTTTAGGCAAGTAGCGGGGCAGGTAGAGGATGTTTGCGCTCTTTTCCTGGCTGTCTGGGTCAACTTCATCCAGCGCATCAATAACGATTACCAGTCGCTCTCCTGGCTTGAGTTGTTCGCTGACTTCAAACAGCAGTTTTCCCAAAAAAGTATTGTTTTGGTTCGCATCGGGCGGCAACTCCGAGTAGGGCAAGCGGTATTTGGCGATCAGTTGCGTGCAGACACTCTCTAGGAATTGGCTAGTACGATTGATACCTCCCAGGCGATCGTTGAAATGGGCTACGCATTCATGTCGTCGGACGTACTCGGCAAGTATTGTACTTTTTCCCATGCCGGGGTCGCCTTCGATGGTGAAATAACCCTTGGGCTTGTTGCTCAGGAAATCCTCAATCTTATCGAAAACGTATTTACGACCTACGAAACCTTCTGTCTTAATGTCAATCAGCGATCGGAACTGTCTGCGCCAGTCTGTAGCTGTTGCACCCACAACGGTTGCGGTGGAAGAATGGGAGTCTGATTCCTCTATCACTGGCTGCTCGTGGTACTTGCTTTCTAGCCATTCTCGTAATTTTTCTGCTTTGTGTGGGCCAGCGTTAATGAGTTCACGACAACCTTTTGGTTTTTGTTTGCCCCAAGTAAACTTGCCATAGATGCCTTTCCTTCGTTTTACATAAGCTGGCTTATCTAAGCCTCGATTTTCAAAAAGTTTTTCAATCTCCTTCTCAGCCTTTTGTTTATTTTTATCATCAAAGCGAATTAGAAAAACTTCTGTCTGCTCTGGAGATAAATCAAAATCATCAGCCATTTCTCTCAAAAAATTAATCCATGACATAAATAATCTCATTAACAGTAGGAAATATTTTTAGATTAGGATAAGTTTCCATTTCTAAGTGTAACTAACCTTACACTTAGTTTGCTTCTAAGTGTAAGCAATCGGTAACTGACTTTGAGAAAAATCAAGTTTATTGTGGATTTAAAGGTAAATTCAATAACCCCTCCCAGTGAATTTGAGGCATTCAAATTATGGAAACACGACAACTTTCTCTTTTTCCCGAAGAATCAGGACAAGGTTTCTCAAACACTTCCCCTCGAAAATCAAAGACCACTCACCAATCAACGTCTACCAAATTCCCCAAGGAAACCAAAATGACTCAACCCGCTGCTAAAAAACGTTCAAAACCTTATATCTGGGTGACTTGGCTTTCTGGCTTAATGGCTCAAGAAAAGCAGTGCCAGTTCACAGCATGGTCGTTGGCTCACTACCAGTTCCCCAAACTACCCAGTGATTTTGACTCCTCTGCACATGACAAGATGGTAATCCAACAGAAAATGCAATATCAAGCCCAAAAGTCTGCTGTCTATGTTGAGGATGACAATTCCTTCACAATTAACGGGAAGACTTGCGACATCGGTGGCAAGCCGGACATTGTAGTGAATGATTTTGGTCAGATCATCATAGAAGATTGTAAATCCGGCAAGCAGAAAATTGCACACAAGTATCAAGTGCTAATTTATATGCTGCTTTTTCCTCTCTCGCCTAAAGGCAAACTTCTCTGCCAAGGTCAGACTCCCGCAGGACGGCTGGTGTATCCCGATGAAATAGTAGAAATTTCTCCATTAGATGTTGATAGTGAATTCAAGGATTTCTTCCTCCAAACTGTTGCCATAATTAGTGGCTCAACTCCTCCACCTCAAGCGCCGAGTCACTGGGAATGTCGCTATTGCAACGTTCCCGCAACCTATTGTCCAGCACGCATTGAGTTAGGTGCGAACATAGGCGAACACGCCCTCTTTTAAGACTAGATAGTTGCGACCCTCTGCCTGCCCAGACAGTCGGAGGGTTTTTACCGTCGCGTTGCTGATTCAGGTACTAACCCCGCTGATGTTACGACTGCGACAAAGGTCAGGTTCTAAGAGGTAATACCCGCCAGCAATAAGCGGAAGCTGCATCCTCCACACAGAGGGTGCAACTTTTTGTGAGAAGGAACGCACCACGATAGTTAGTGAAAGCCACAAAAAGCTTGATATTTTAACCCTTCTATTTCCTCTTATTCCCTCTTATTTCCTAATATCTCCTACTTGTCCCTCAAAAATCTTAAATTTTTCTCCAATTTTTACAAAAATTAATTAAGTTAAATTAACTTTCGCTGCTTTTTAATTGATTTTTTGTACTCCGACACCTCTTAAATCCTCCTAGTTAGTGTGCTAGTCGCATAGCAAGCCATGTCAAATGTACGTACAAGAAGGGTAAAAACGAGTAAATCGCCCAAATTGTCCACTTGTCAGAATTTGTGCAAAAGGCAAGGACATATTTTCGCTTCGGCAAAAGTGGCTAACGAATACCTCTCCTCTGGCTACCGCCAGTCAGCAGAGCGATCGCTTACCCTTAAAATTGACCAAATGCCACAAAAACACTACGCGCCCCCTGAAATGGCGCATCCAACCCATGCAATCGGCCCTGAAGCGAATACGATCGCCCTGCCTGACCATTGGGTGCAACCGGATTTTAACTTTGGGGATACGGTGAAAACCAACGACGAATCTTATATCGTCATGGGCTTAGTAATGGACACAGACTTGGACATTTGGAAATACCTGTGTCGCAGCCGGGATAACACAGAGCGATTCTTCTGGGAATATCAACTCAGACTTGCTTAAACCCCCAGCACGAAATATTAAGACTTTGTTGAGCGACGGCGATCGCAAACTAATAACCGTCCTCAACAAATAAGCGCTATTGGCTGTAAACCATGCTCAACAATGATGTAATTTGCAGGCTTCCATACAACAATGTCCGACTTTGACAATTTCATTGGCTACAAGCAATCCAGGCAGCAGTATCCACCCTCGAATCAGCCATTTGGATGATAAAAAATACTCTGGTAGCTTCTCACTAATGCGACCTGTGACCGAACAAAACATAAACCGAAAGAAACAGCCTCATCTCCAACAGAATTGCTGAAAATTGAATCAATAAAAGCAATGGATGAATTACGGCGCAAGCCTTGCCATCAAGGTTCAGGAAATTGTAGCGAGCATCGGTTGCTCAGCATTAAGTTAACTTGTGATGCCAACAATCGCTCTGACCTAACCCATTGCTGTTTAACTTGGCCTTAATAAACCATTAGTTAGCCCGAGAAAATTGATGTGCTTACAACTGCAACTTTCCCCAAAAACAAACTTTCCCAACCCAACGGAAAGACTGAAGTAGTCCGAGTGCGCCTAACCACCTTTGAAAAGGCAGATTTAGTGAAGCGTGCCGCAGAATCAGGTGAAAAAAGCCTGTCTGACTACTTGCGTAAACGCGCTTTTAGCCTTGACCGCACAGTTCCCGCTATCAATGAAGGAACTTGTGCCCAACTGCGAATAATGAGTACGCACATTTGCCAAATGACCAGGGGTATAGAGACAGCAGTAAAAGCAGGAAACTTACCCAAACAAAGTCTAGAACTTCTGCAAAAATTCAGCAGAATGCTAGGCGAGTATCACCAAGAACTAAGAGGCAAAGTCAGGAGAGAACTTTTGAGCGAAACCTGCGAACAAAGACCCCCGCTTGGGGATTACCAATAAAGCGAGCGCTCAACTAGCCAATAGTCCTGTTTGACAATCTCAAGCGCTGCTGAAAATTCAAGCTCAAACCTAATGATAACCTCGATTTTTCTCGTAGGAGGTGAGAAAAAATGGCGGCAAAACTCTCAACTAAGCCCAACTCCAAAAGACAATTTTCTGCCCCAAAGCGTACTTGGTCTGTCCTAACAGCCACAGATCCCAAACACGTCAAAAAACTGGAACACATTCAGGAAACCCTCGATGCTGCCATAGAAACAATCCAAGAAGAAGGTGGCATTGAGGACTGGGAAGATTTCAAAAACTTCGTTGAATCCTTCAACAAACGACCCGACAGAATCAATGATTCTGGCAATCAGAAAGCTAGTGTCAGCATGGATTTAGTTACTGAAGGAAAAGGAGGCGAGGTATCTGGCTTTGTTTTCTATTTAACTAAAGACCCCAGCCAGAGAACCAGCGGTGTCTATTTAGTTAAAAATTTGAAACAGGCTGGCGTCGAAACGAAAGACAATAACAATTACTATACTCCATCCCAAATTATGGACTTAATCGGGCTGGATGCCAGTGATGAATTAGAGGAGGACGGCATTTCCGAAGAATTTGATGAAGAACTAGATGATGAATTGGAAGATGACTTAAGCGATTTAGAACTAGATGATGAATTGGAAGATGACTTAAGCGATTTAGAAGAAGATGCAGACTTTCCCAGCCACCATACGCCAACTCGCAAGTCATTGCAGTCCAAACGCCAGCTAGGAAAGTCAGTAGCTTCTCAAAAAAATGCCAGCAAAACGCAAAAAAAGGAGGAAGAAGATAATATTGAAGAACTACTTTCTGATGATGAGGATGCTCCTATACCCAATGGTGTATTGGGCAAGATAGCTAAAAATCGCCGCGTTCTAAATCAGAATCATAACGGACAAATCAAGCAAAAAGCTGCTGAACAGCCCGACGCAAAATATCCCTTCCTTGACACGCTTGAAACTGTTCTAAAAGAAACCGATCGTCAAGGTGCAAGTGCCGCTTCTATGGGAAGCGAAATTAACGGATTAACCGTAAGTGGCTTAACCGTCCAAACTGTCTCTTTAATGGGTCTACTTGGAGCCAAGAGTATTGGGGATCTAATTGATTACATTGAACGAGCGAGGGAAAAGGAACAGGCAGAAAAACTCGAAAAAATTCTCGAACAAATTGACTCATTAAACGATCGCGCCGACCGAGTTGCGACTCGTGCTAAACACGCTGATGTCATTTCCAGCATAGAGGCAATAGATACCCGCACTGAAAAACTTGCTGAACGGGCTAAGCAGGTATTAGAACCGCCTGCTGCAACTGAACCAGAGGAATTGGAAACGAGTCAGCCTCAGAGAAGCGATCGCGACATTGAAGCCAAGGGCACCAACGGAATTAAAATCAACAATCCCGAAGCCAAGGCAGCTCAAATTGGCGAAAAAATTGGCGATCTAGAGAGCAAGCTCAACCCAAACTCCCAGAAATCTACGCCTCTAAAGCTCGATAAAGATACCAGCATCAGCGAACAGTTAGACCAAATTCAAGACTATTTAGGCAACCTCTCAAAGAGGTTGGATCGCCTTGAAAGTATCGTTGACGAACTGGAACATAAAATGACCGTTCAGATGCCTGTTGAATCAGAATTTAATCCTAATTCACAAGTGCCAGAAACTCGTCAAAAAGTTCAGCCCACAGTTACTGCACCTAACAGTATCGACAAGGAGGAAAGCGAACCCGAGGATCTTCTTAGTAAAATGGTAGCTCAAACAAAAGTACAGCAGCAGCGAGAAACTGTAGCAGATTGCTTAGTCAATTATGCTTTCGCTACGGGGCAGTCTCCCCAATCGGATATTGCTTTTGATGGTGGCGGCAGCTTGAATGTAACTGCTGAAAACAACGAAGTTAAAGTTGTCGTAAAAGGCAGCGATAATACCGAAATTTTTTCTGGAACCAAGAATGGATCTCGCTGGAAATTTGAGCCGGATCGGGACAAGCTAACTCCAGAAGAAAGAGAAGCCATTTTCAAATTGCCTCAGTCGGAAGAAGAATACAACAAGCTAGCAACTGCCCAGGCTTTAGTTGAAAAGTTTCAGGACACCTTCCCCAAACGCTTTAGCGGGGAAAAAGATCCAGTGTTTCCTTGGAAAGAATCGCGTCGCGAAGATGGCACGACCGGGGCAGTCAAATACGAATTTGAAATACTGGATCTGCCGGACGGGTCAAAACAACTGATAGGAACTGACCCCCGCCAAGGTGACGCACAAGTGTTCGATGCCGTTCTGGTCAAAGGAAAGCCGCCAGACGTTCGGCAGTGTCACATTGCTGTTGAAGAAATGGAGGCTGTAGTGGGCTCCCCAGAGCCACAAAAAACTCAATTTAGAGATTCTCAAGCATCTAAAAACTACAACTATACCTCGCCAGAACGCAAAGAACAGTCGCGAGAAGACCGCGACGAATTGCAAGCTTAAACTACTTTGAGGAGAAACCCAATGCAAAACGATTACTTGAACAACAACTACCGCTCTCATGGCGATCGCGCCAGCGTTGCTAACCTAGGCATTACCCACAAACGCCGCAGGCATTTTAGCACATTCATGCGTAAATTCAAGCTCAATAACGCCGATTTAGCCTTCATTGCAATTTGCCTAATTGCAGCCATTTATCTAATTCTTGTCCAGCCCTTATTTGTCAGCGTATTTAGCTGTGCATCTCTGGTGTGCTTCGGACTGTGGCAAATTGCCCGCAGCGTTCCCATCCTCGAAAAACTGCTGGGCAGCAAAATTCGCTTCTGGCATTTAGCTGTCGCTGTCATCACAGTAACAATGTTCCTGAATAACTTTCAGACCCCAGCACAAGCCATCTTTCTAAGCGGTCTCCAAGCGTTTATGACCAATCTAGCAAGCGAAGCTGGAGCAGCAGGAGGAGGAACAGCCATTGACGAATCAACGATCGTTTTAATTTTCAATGCCATTCGAGGCGTATTTCTCTTGCTAGTAGCCGCCGCAGCTTTATTCGCTTACAACCAAGCGCAGCAAGGCAATGATTGGCGTCCAATTGTCACCCAAATTGCCCTCGCCTTCGGCATTGTGATTGCCATAGACGTAGTAACGTTCTTGTTCGTCGGCGACGGCAGCGGTACTACAGCCGGCTTGGTTCCCAACCTTCCTCCGCTGGGAGTGATTACAAGTTTGACCTCTTGGAACTAAGAAAAAGGAGTCACCAATGGCTTTGCGAGATCCAGAAAAAGACTTTATCAGAGTCAATAAAATCCTGGGCAAACAAGCAAGTATCGGGTTTATTCCAGCCAATCAAATTCTACCTTGGTGCTTCTTGACCGCCATTGCATACATCTTAACGATGGGTCTATTTAGCCTGGGACTGGGTTGGTTCTTCACTGTCTCGCTTTGGCTGATTGTAAGCTGGTGGCTCCTAACAGGAAATCAACCCCACCTCTTTACTGACAAATTCCGCAAGCCCCCCGGAGATGAGTGGTGCAGCGGCGACAGCTTCTATATTTCTCCCATCTCTTCCCTGCGCCCTCCTAGCATCCAAGGCAAGCCTTACGATTCGCAAATCCGAATCAAATTGAAGCCCAAAATTGTACCCAATCAATATGGTGGAAGGAGCAAATTTATGCCTTTCCAAAATGAAATTAACCTCTGTTGTTTGGTGGAAATTGAAAAAGATGGCAGGCAAGTATCTGGAATGCTCCTCAATAACGGAACTAGCTACCAACTGGTATTTGGATTCCGCCTCCGAGGGCTTCACAACCTACTGTTTAGGAACGAAGTGTCGGCATTTGCAGCTTCTCTTGAAGAAGGAATGAAAGACATCCCACCCAGTGAAAAAATCACTTTCTGCACCGGCTGTTACAGCAGCGATGCTGCGAGGCAAAAAGAGTTAGAGCAATTGGCTGACACCGCTGAACTCCAACCCATATCTGTACTGCTCCGAAACGAACAGTACCGCCTCCGCCAACAAACTCATCAAGGTACCAGGCAGGTATGGGAGCAAATTGCTTTCTGTACTTGGACGGCCGATAACGAAGGCGAAACCATCTCCAGAGATTTCATTGGCAAAGCCATTGATGGGGTCAAAAAATTGTGCGATTCGATTGTGGAAACCATTGCGGGCAACACGCGAATTTACAGAGAGCAATTTTACACGAAACTGCTACTCAACTCTTTTGAACAAGGATTCCTCCGCTGGGAAATTCTCCTGAATACCAAAATGGGCCTCGAAATTAGTCCCATGAATTCATCTGAACTTTGGGAGTGGCTGTGGCAGCGATTTAACAGCAGTAAACCACCGCAAATCCCTCAAGTTGTTAAACTTGAAGAAACGCCTTCTGGCTATCACCTCAGCGAAACTAAGACTACTGAAAAACACATTTCTACAGTTTTGATTGAAGGAACGAATGGCGTATTCTCCTGCCCCGAACACCGCAAGAGCAACAACCGCGTCTATCTGACGGGAAAGGGAAAAGAATGCGCTGTTCTGACAATGTATGACGCGCCCGCAGGCTGGATTAATACCCGCCAGCAATTGAAATGGATTTGGGAGGTGATGTCCTCAAGCTACGTCCGCGATACAGAAGCTATTGTAGAAATTAGCGCCGGAAATTCCCTTGTAATTAATGATAACTTGGCCCGACAAGCGAAAGGAGCAAAAGCCGCTAGCAGCAGAGCTATAACTAAAGGGCAAGGGCGCGATATTGGCGCTGAAATTAAACAGGAGGAATCTTTCGACGCCCAGCGCCGGCTTTACCAAGGAGCCGTACCCCTCAATGCAGCCGTTGCCTTTTTAGTGTACAGAAATACTGCGGAAGAATTAAGCCAAGCCTGTAACGTACTCTCTAATAGTTTTGGAACTGCGAAAGTCATCCGCGAGCGGAACATTGCCTGGGATATTTGGCTGCAATGCCTGCCCATTACTTGGAAATGGTTGCTGCATAGCGGTTCATTTTTGAGCGAACGCCGCCTCACCCTCGACACTGAAACTGCTGCTGGAATTCTGCCGCTAACAGTTCCCCGCGATTTGGATAAAAAAGGAGTTGAATTTATTACCCATCGAGGCGGAAAGCCAATTTTTATTGATTTGTTCTACAACCAAATTAGCCGCGCTTTAATTACTGGCGAATCTGGTTCAGGCAAGAGCGTTTTGGGGTGGCGTTTTACCGCTGAAGCTCTGGCGAATAATATCCCTGTTGTCGGGATGGACATCAGCAGCGGGGGTAACAGTACCTTCAAAACCGCGATCGAACTTTTGGGCGATCGAGGCGCATATTACGACATCAGTCAAGGATCTAGCAATTTAGTAGAACCGCCAGACCTCCGCAAGTTCGACAAAGCTGAAAGAGAGCGGCGGATGGAATCTTGGAAAGAATTTATCCGCAAAGCTCTGGTGGCGATCGCTATGGGCAAAATTCACAATCCCCACCTAGCCCAGCGGGTAGATTCAATTATCCTGCGAATGCTCGATATGTACCTTAGAGATCCAGAAATCATCGCTCGCTACAACAAGGCATTTGAAAGAGGGTGGCGATCTCCCGAATGGCAGCAAATGCCAACTCTCCAAGATTTGCTGAGGTTTTGCAGCAAAGAAAGGCTCAACCTCAAATCGTTTGAAGAACTGGATAGGCTAGCCATCAATCAAATCCTCAGCCAAGGAAATGCTTTGCTAACATCCCGCTTGGGAAAAGCGATCGGTCAGCCCAGCACGTTTTCGCCGGAACCTGCTGTTAAGTTCTTTGCCCTATCGGGACTGTCTAACGAACAAGATGCCTATTTAATGGCAATTAACGCCCATGCTGCTTGCATCCGCAACGCTCTTTCTCACCCCAAAAGCTTATTTATTGGAGACGAATTGAGCGTCCTACTCAAAAAAGATGGTTTTGCATCAGTTGTCGGCGAACTCTGCGCCACTGGCAGAAAAGATGGCATAGCTGTCTTGCTATTGAGCCAAGATTTTGATGCTATCTGCGAATGTTCCGCAGGAGCACAAATTCTGCAAAATATGGTCTACCGAATTACCGGAAGAATAACCAATTCTGGGGTAGCAGCCGCTCACAAATATTTGGGGTACGACCCGCAAATTATCAGTTCAAATGCAACGGAATCTTTTCTGCCAAGAGCTGCTGACCTCTACTCGTGCTGGCTGATTGAGAAAGGAGGAAGATTTTGGCGATCGCGATTCTACCCCGGAGAGATGATGTTGGCATCAGTTGCTAACAATCAAAATGAAAAAGAAGCCCGAGATCGCATCATGGCTCAATATCCTCCTACCCTCAAAGGGCAGCTTCAAGGGCTAAAGCATTTCACCCAAGAATACATTGCAGCAGTGAAAGAAGGAAAAGGCTTCGACCACATTGGTCAAAATTTAGAAATTACTACCATAACTGCCAATGCTCAGCCAAAAATGGCATCCGATGTTCACAGCAACAATTCTCAATTTTTGGCAAAAATACCAAAATAACTCCCATGAAATACCGACTTCAATTGATGCAGCAACCTGCTACAAAACTCGCAGCAGTTTCCCTGTTAGCCAGCTTGGAATTAATCGTTCAAGTCAGGCCAAGTTTAGCTCAAGCAACTCCTCCTTTCGTACCCGGTACACAAGAAACGACCGTGAAAACTCCAGCCCCAAGCGTTTTCGTGCCCGGTACACAAGAAGCGGCTGTAAAATCTCCAACCCCAAACGCTTTCATCCCAAGTACACAAGAAACGGCTGTGAGATATCCAGCCCCAACTGCGGGAAGTTTCTTAGCTCCCATTGAAGATGTTTTCAAACAAGTCAACAATTTTATCGGCGACATCCAAGGTTTCGTGCAAAACGAGCTATTTGGCTCTTTAAACGAACTCCTTTCCTCTTCTCTCGGAGCTATCCAAATTCCTGATTTGAGCCAAGTCAGCAGCCAAATTATTAAGGCTCCAACGTCCCAGACAGAAGGAACGAAACTGTCAGATTTACTCGAAACTAAGTCGAGCAAATTAGACGGCAAAGGTTCCTATGCCATCATGTCTGACTTAGACGCTCAAGCTCAGCGCAGCGCCGCTATCGGCATAGCTGACGGAGCAACCCTCAGCAAAGAAGCTCAAAACAACAGCTTCCAAGTGTTAGAAGCTACTCGACAAGATACCGAACAAAACGTCCAATTGGGCGAAGAATCGCAGAGCCTCGACGTTACTCAACAAATTCTCCAAAACCTCTCGCAGCAGACCGCATTGGGCGCACAAGTCCAGATGCGAAATTTACAGGAAGCTCAGCAAGCTCGCACAGATCGGGCCATTAATAACGTGCTGCTATCGCAAGCTGCTAAGGAAATATCCGCGCTCAACACGGGCGATCGCCGAGGCAGTACTGCGTCTGGAAACCAAGCCAGCTACCAGGCGGGAATGCTGATGCTCCCCGGCGGCGGCTACTTGGGAAAACCGAGTGGCAGCAACACAATCCCGATTTCAACTAACAGGTTCGCCGCTCCCGATTAATGCTCCGAGCAGTTAAATTGAATCGGCGATCGTCTCTTGGCTTAGCAAAGATTTTGACAAGACAAATTGAGCGTAGCTGTTGACTGTATCGCTCTAAAAAAAATTGTCAAGTATCGCTCTTAAAAAGTTTGTCAAGCGCTTCTGACACGGCTGGCTTGAATGCAAAGTTGGGGAGCAAGCAGACATCACCGACGACTATTGCCTAGTTTGCATGCCGACTGACCGTGTTGTTGAATACAAAGTTGAAAATTTTTCCTAAAAACAAATGATGGAATTTCTAGCACAAATTACACCACCGACGAGTGGCGCAGAAGGGTCATCCTTGGACATTGTTAGCGAGTCAATTAACCTGGCTAAGACTACCTCAGAATCTTGGGACAAAGTTTGGATTAGCACGATTGACCCGATCGCTTCTGGGCTGTGGGTTGGTCTAGTATCGCTCGGCATCACCCTAGCAGCCGTCAGCATCCTCTTCTTAACTCTAAGCAGCGGGAAAGACATTATCGAAAAGCAGTCATGGTCAGAACTGGCAGCACTGTTCGTCTGGCCGCTCGTCATCATGTTGTTCCTCGGCGCTAACGGCAAATTGCTAGCAAATACCGTCATTTTTACCAGGAGCTTTGCTTACAGGCAAGTCCAAGGTGTCCTCGAAGCGCAACTAGGAGGAATGACATTTAGGGACGCGATCGCCAACGTCACTATCAGCAACATCGGCCGGCAACAACTCGAAAATCTCTACGGCGAATGCCGAAATAAAGTAGGAGAAGAACTGGTTACTTGCTGGAATTCCAAGCAAGAAGCTGCTCAGAAAATTGTTAGCGAAGCAGAGAGGCAAGCCGCCGGCTCAGCCCCTCTGCAAGCGCTGCGGGCTTTTGCTGAAATCCTCTGGAATAATAGCTTGCCCGGCGCTGCTCAAGATGCCGCGACTTTTATAACTGACCCCGGTTCAGTGTTTAGAGAAAAAGCAGTGCCAATCATCCGATTCATTCTATATAGCATCCAGTGGGCGTTTGTCAACATCCTTGAAGCAGCGCTCTTACTAACAGCACTCTTTTCGCCGATCGCGATGGGGCTGTCGCTACTTCCCTTGCAGGGCCGACCGATTTGGGCTTGGGCAACTGGATTTCTGAGTTTATTTGGCGTCCAACTTGGATACAACATCGTCGTCGGATTGGCAGCCACCGTGCTAGTCAATTCTGGAGCCGAATTAGCTAGCGATGTTGCCTTTCTCTTTTTAATCAGCATTTTCGCACCCGGATTAGCTCTATTAATCGCCGGCGGAGGAGGAATTGCCCTGTACAGCGGCATCGCTAGCAATGCCAAACAACTCGTCGATGTTTTGAGCAACGCTATAGGAGCGGCCGCTAATTTGGCAATGAACAAAGGATTTAAGTGATGTCAACGTTACTCGTAATTGATGATTCGTAATTCGTAATTACCCACGCATAAATGCGAGCTAGTGAAACTAATTCGCTTCTCGGCAGTTAGTAACTTGTAATTATAAATGGCTTTCATTATTGCAACTTATTAACTGCTATGTATGACTGGAATTGCAAAGTATAAATTGCGAATTACTAATTATCTGCTCGTAGTTGGTAGCTTTAAGTGAATTATGGATTAGTAATGGCGAATTACTAATTATTCGGTCACTGACCCTGGCACTAAAAGCTTCTGGAGTGGAAAGTAGCTAAACATAACTTACGCAAAAGTTGGCTTGACACACTACCCGTAAAAGTAGCTAAACATGACTTACGCAAATAAACATGACTTACGCAAAAATTGTCTTGACACACTACCCATAGCGGTTAACTGCGCCACAAGCACCACGCAAGCGATTGCATCCTAGACTTTAGATCTACTGGTGGCGTGTTTTATCCCGACTTAAAAGTACGGTTTTTTCACACTTACCGAAACGTTTTATGAAGGTACAAAGATTTTCACAAACTGCATTGTTGCCAGAAGCTAAAAATCTACTGGCTTTGTGCTTCCTCATCTTAACTGGAGTGAATATCCTCTCCCTAATTCTGCACCTGTTTGTCGCGTATCGAATCAACTTGGTAGCTGCTATGAAGACAACGCAAGTCCAGCTAATCAACGGTCAAACTTACTATGTAGCGGAACGAGATAGGTTTTTTCGGTATCCCTCAGTTATCCAAAATTTTGTCAAAACTTGGGCCGAGTTAACCTTCAACTGGGACAATAAAATACCAGGAACTAACGAGACAGATTCAGGAATTAAAGTCAATTCC
The DNA here is from genome assembly GCF_036701115.1 of Microcoleus sp. Pol1C5. Classification (NCBI taxonomy): domain Bacteria; kingdom Bacillati; phylum Cyanobacteriota; class Cyanophyceae; order Oscillatoriales; family Microcoleaceae; genus Microcoleus; species Microcoleus sp. Pol1C5. The sequence goes on from NZ_JAUBQE010000012.1 coordinate 124,495, forward strand.
AAACGAGTTCCTACCAGCAGTTATTTTGCTTCGTTACTCCTAGAATCCTATTTTGGCAAAGCTTCTCTACCTGACATAGCTGAACTCGTACCCAATAAAGTTTTTACGGGTCAATTGCGAGCAACAGTCATCATTTCTTTTTTATCCGAACCCAGAGAAGTCCGTCCGGGCGAATGGGAAATTGACATGATTGCTACCCGGTTGCTCGTCGATCGCACGTCAGGAATTGATGAAAGAATTCCTTTTAATCGCACTTTCCGAATCAAAGCTGTAGAAATCCAAACCCCGCCGCTAGGTAGCCAAGCCTCAGCTTTTGAACAAAAAGTTTACGAGCTTCGCTCGGCGGGCTTAGAAATCACCAAAATTACCGAATTTAAACCCAAGTAATAGCAGGTAAAAACATGAACGAAAAAGAACTTCAAAATGGGCGCGAATTTGATGGCGAACCAGATGAAATTGAAGAAATTTTTTACAGTACGCCACCTAGCAGCACAACTAGCCACCCTTTTAATGGCAACAACTCCTCTAATGGAGCCAATAACTTTTCCAACAGTTTTAATGGCAACAACTCCTCTAATGGAGCCAATAACTTTTCCAACAGTTCTAACGGTTTTCAGGCAGCTAACGCTCCTAATGGCGCTATCCGCAATGGTAAAAAGTTGAGCCGTGAGGAGGAAAGAGAATTGGCTGGGCATGACGGAGACGCCGATGAATTATTGGCCTCCGAGCACAGAATTAAACAGGACAGCGAAGGACCAGAAACCCGCTCTGTTTCTGAGAAGCCCGAAGTTCGGACGTTTTCAGTATTAATGGGTACTGGCGCAGTTCTCGGCATTTTGGGATTCTTTTGGTTTGTGTTCTTTGCTCCTAAACCCGTCCGCCAACAGGCAAAGACGGCGAACCCTAAACCAACTCAAGTTTCTGAAGACGAGTCAGGAGAACTAAAAAGCCGATTGGCATTTCAAGATCAGCAGCGGGCGCTAGAAGTTCAGCCTCCTGAACCTAAAAATCGATCGACCCCTGCTTCCAAACCGACGCCTGCACCAAAACCTGCACCAGCCGCTAGAAGGTCTCAAACCCCGAGACCGGTTCAAAACTTTAATCCGCCACCGAGGACGGTACAGACCATTCCTCCTCCACAGCCGCCATTACCGCGCCCTGCACAGTCGCCTGCACCGCCCCCGCCTCGCCCTCGTCCGACGCCATTACCGCGCCCTGTGCCGCCACCCGCACTGCTGGCACTTCGACCTGCGCCACCACCCCGGTCGCCTTCACCAGAAAAAGTAGACCCTTACGAGCGCTGGGCGCAATTAGCTTCTCTGGGGCAAAGCAGAGGTCAAGCAATTAAAGAGCTAAATGCTGAAGGTATTTCTGCCAGTTCCGCAACTTTTCCTAGCGCAATCGCGCCGGGGATGACAGCGGCAAGCTACCCTGCCGTGCCGCCAGCAATGCCAGTACCGGCACCGCCCCCCAGTGCAGTAGCAATTGCGCCAGTAGCAGCACCGGTACCATTGTCCCAACAGCAGCCGGTGCCGCCGATTTCTCAAAACCCGCAGCCAGTGCTAGTCAGTTCGCCAAAAAGCCCACAATCGGCTGCACCAATGCAAGAGATACCCGCGATCGCAATTGGAGCTCCTGGCTCGGCCGTAAACGCCAAGGTCATGAGCCCTGGAGAAGCTGGAATCCTCAACCGCACGACCGCCGACGAAAACACTGAAGGCAGCACAGCAATGAGAGAGATAGCCATCGGGTCATCTGCTCAAGCCAAGGTAATCGTGCCGATGATTTGGGACGAAGCAGGCCAAAGCCCAACAGCCGGAAGGTTTGCCGTCCAATTGACCGAGGACATAATGGCAACTGATGGGGCGATCGCCTTACCATCTGGCACCGTCTTAATCACTCAAGTAGAAAATGTCACGCGCGGAAATCGACTGGTTTCTCAAAGCGTGGTGGCGCTTGTTTACCCCGATTCTGCTGGCCGCATCCAACAAGTACCCATTCCTCCCGGATACTTAATCGTTCGCGGAACCGATAACCAACCTCTCATTGCCGACAGTTTATTTGACAGAGGTTCTGAAATAGCCAAGGCTGATATTTTAGTGGGAATTCTCGGCAGCTTGGGGCGGGTAGGAGAAATAATTAATCGACCCGCCCAAGAGACTTTCAGCCAGCAGAGCGGCTTTTTTGGAAGTACGGCTGTTAAAACCACAACCTCGCGTGAACCCAACATCCTAGCAGCCGCTTTAGAGGGATTCTTTACACCTACTGCCCAACGGCTGCGAGAAAGAGCGGATCGCAACGCGCAAGAACTTTTGAAGCGAGGCAACGTGGCGATCGTACCAGAAGGAACTCAAGTTTCAGTATTCGTCAATGCCTTTGTCACAGTGCAGAGATAACGGAGTTGACATCTTCCCCGCCCTAAAGGAACGGAGATTCCAAGAATCACTTCTTGGACTTCCTCTTTCCATGACTCGGCTTACTCAGACCGGGCTTTATACAAAAAATTTGCAGGTAATATAACCATGAAAAAACTCACTCGGAAAATTCGTCTGGCTTTACTTTCTCCTGCCTTACTAATTGCCACTGCATTCAGCAATGTCAATATTGGGCAAGCTCAAACATCGGCCCTAAAAATTGTAGGAAGAGATGCAGCAACAAATGCAACTACCAACCTTCAAGTATGGTCTGGCCGTTCCAGCGTTATTGACTTTAGCCAGACTGGTGAAGTCATTACGTACATCCGGTTGGCAGATCCGTCCAGGGCTGTCTTTAACACTGATGCTGAATTAAAAACTAACCAAGCTAGAACCATATTTGTCCAACCGATTCAACCCTTACAATTCCCTGGCGCTACAACAGCAAACATTACTAACCTGTTTGTTAAAACTCGCTCTCCTGAAGGAATTGAACGCCTTTATACTTTCAATGTCGTTCACCGGGACGGGCAACCTACTAATAATGGCATTGCCATCTCTACGGTAGTGCCTGGGCAGGAGCCAAGCGTAACTTTAGCAGACAATCGAACGGCGACGCTCAGGGACATCGAAGGGGGATTAGACATTGCCATCCGAAGAGGTTACACGCCTCCCAATGACCCCGTTGTCTTCAAAGTTCGAGAGTTCATTGCTCTAGCTCGAAATGGCACAGCTATTGCTAAAGCTGCTGAAAAAACTAATCTATCAATGTCTGTTGTTATTTCACTAGGGCAGTTAGGGTTGAGCCGCGAACCTTTGTATGAAATTCCAAAAACGCCATCTCATAAGCTCTCCCTTTAACTGGAACTCCAGGAAATTAAATCCGTTTGCTCAACCACAAATTTCAACTTCGTATCAAGCAATAGTCCGGACAGTTTTTAGCTCAAAGCCTGAAATTCTTAATTTTTTGTTGGTAGTTTTGCTTTGAGCTCGGGCTAAAACCCGCATTCTATGGTTGACACTCTAAAACTGTCCGAAGTGTCGATTGAGAACATTAGTTGTCATCGGTAACGTCTTCATCTGTAGAAACTGGTAATGGCTGCCCTACAGACAACAAAGTGCTTTGCGGTAACTTATTTTCTATCTGCCTTAACATTGCCTCAAGCTCTACTCTTGGACTGGTTTGTAGGCCTGGACACTGTGCAATTCCATTGGCATCCGTACTCGAACGCTTATTAAGTTGGATGCCATAGCTCCCTGTTTCTGCTAACAGTTCGTAAGAGTGAAACTGCATGGGCTCTCCAAGACGTGCCTCTTGAATATGTTTAAAATAAAATTCACGTTGCATATAATCAATCAGGCAATCTTGAACTACAAGGACAAGATGCTTGCTGAGACGCTCAAATGTTTAAATTTTGGGCCTTGCTGAAATGATGTTCCCGTTCCATATTCAATTAATTATTCCTATCGAGCATTACTCACCGCACGCGATTGCTAAACCATACCCCAATTAACCAACGCAAAACTTGGTTATTTTACTCTAAGTTTGACCTCAGTTCCTACTTTCCCATCTCAAATTTATAGGTCATTTTTTAGGAACTATCTCATTGAAGCTATAGCTATAGATAGGGGTTCAGCCACTTGTAAGTCTTCAATCAGATTATCAACCCACCCCTGATAAGAGATGTATGGCACCTTAAAAACAGGTCTTAACTCTTCCCAATCCTCCACTTGAAAAAGATAGGGCGCTAACTGTTCTAAGTAGGAACGACCGAACTGAAATTCCATGTCGAGATTCCGAATCTTCGACAGTAATTTTTCTGTAACAGAAGTTTTTTCAAAGATATCTAATTCTGAAATACCCTTAACTGCCATGCTGTCTATTAACAAGACATAAAGCCTTTTGCGGGATGTTATATCCGGTAATAAATCAGCTTTAATACGTTGTAAAAATAAGTCGCGCTTCTGAATTTGTTCGGCAGTTACCGTGGCATTGAAATATTGAATAAATGGATCTTTTTCTATTGTTAAGACGCTTTCCGATACTTCTGCTGTCGTGCTTTTTTTTTACGAGTTATCGCCTCATACGGATCTTCATCCCCTTCCGCATATTGCATCAACTCTGTCATAGACCAACCGATCGCATAGGCAAACTGCATTAACTTTTGCAGCCTTGGATCGGCTTTTCCCTCGCACCAGTTAGCCAGCGTGTTGAATGCAATTCCAGTTAGTCTCCCTAACTCCCTAGAGCTACCAACGCGCTCATCTTCCACCAACGCCGTTATTAACAGACCAAGACGTTTGTGGATTCGATTATCTACTACTACATTTTCTTCTACTTCTGCTGACATTCCAGTTTCCAACTAGCCTTCGTAGTAATGGCAGGGGTGGTTAGACGACCTACATTATACCAGGATAACTTATCTAACTGCCGTCGCAAATCCCTGGTTTGAGGTAAGTACACATTTAAGGTATTTCGTCAAGCTCTAATTAGATGCGATTGCCCTGGGTGTACAAATAACTGAGGGTGATGCCTCAACCTGACTTTAACAAATCTTTACTTGATCAAATTTATGGTCGGCTATACGATTGTTTATGGTCAACCTTGTGACCATCACTCCAATACAAGCCAATAATTGGCTTTTCTGAGAGTATACCCTTTATGAGAAAAATATTGCCTCACTCTAAACTCTAGCCGAGTCGCAAGTGAGGCTGTTGGATGACTCAAAGCGAACAGTTAGTCAGAAAAACAACCTTAGAATCCCCATTCTGAACGTTTTTCTTTAATCTGAGCGCTTCTTACAAATCAAATAACCGGGGTCTTTTGACAGTTATGACCACCGATCCTAGTCACAGTCATAGCCGAAGTTCTTAACCCTTCTCAAAGCCGGAGCTTTCAGCCCTTTTAGGAGCCGGAGCTTTTAACCCTTCTCAGAGCCGGAGCTTTTAACCCTTTTGGGAGTTGAAGCTTTTAACCCTTTTGGGAGCCGGAATATTTAGCCCTTTTGGGAGCCAAAAATTTTAGTGTTAGTCCCTGCGGAAATTTTTAGCCCCTTTGGGAACCAAAAATTTTAGTGTTAGTTCTCCAATAATACCAAATCAGAAGCTCTGAATCAACAGATATGTTCTGGTAACTCTAACATCTAAGACCTTTTTGTTTGAAACTCCGGCTCCCGCAAACCCTTTATGTAGGAGCTTTCCATGTCTAACAACTCATCCCCTAGCGACCTAAATATTCGTCTTTTTCAAGGCTTATCCCGGATTCCTTCTGACTGGCAGCTCTGCCTGCTAGACGGCAAAAAAGTCCCACAGGGCATAGGCTGGCAGCAAAAACCGCTCAGTCCCGCCCAAATGAAAGAAGCTACAACCAACGGCTGGACGGTAGACAAAGCAGATCGCACTCAATACCGCTGCTACCCCAAAGGCTACGGACTGATAACGGGTACGCCAGTTACCATCGATGGCGATACCTATTACTTAATGGCGCTAGACCAGGATGGAGCTTCTGCCAGAGAAAAAATTCTCGAACTCTCAGGCCCAGAAGAATTACCCAAAACGGTCGCCTTTACCTCCGGTCGTCCTGGCCGCTGCCAATACCTATTCCTAGTCCCAGAACAATACGCCGGAGCTATCCGCACCAAAAAATTCCCCACAGACACTATCGGAGACGACGGCAAAGGCGAACAGCTCGAACTCCGCTGGGCGGGGTTGCAATCCTGCCTGCCTCCCAGCGTCCACCCGACTACTGGCGAGTACGTCTGGCTCAAAGGCTGCGCTCCCGATGAAACGAGCGTGGCATTAGCCCCGCAGTGGATCGTTGAACAAATGCTGACCGAACCGCTGGGAGAATCAGAAAATTCTGAACTCCTCCCTCTAGAAAAAGCTCTAGAAGAAGCTCTTGCCAATTCTACCGCTCCCGCCCCCCGCCGACGACAGCTACACCGCACTCACCGCCCAGAACCGGAGTGGACTGATATCGATTGGGCGCTATCCTACCTAGCTGCTCTGTCTCCCGGCCGCGCCGATAACTACGACAAATGGTGCGGCGTGGGAATGGTTCTCAACTCCATCGATGATTCTCTCCTCTATGAATGGGACAAGTGGAGCCGCCAATCCCCCAAATACAAGCCGGGAGAATGCGACAAAAAATGGAGGAGTTTCAAAAGCAGTGGGGTGGGCATCGGCACGCTAGCGTACTGGGCGAAAGAGGATGGGTGGACTTCACAATTTAAGGGACACAGTGCAGCCGACAGTCAAAAAAATGGACAGCAGAAAGCAACTCAAAATTCCCAAGACATTAGCAATACGAGCGAACTAAATCCTGCTAACCAAAACTCTGAAGAGAGCGATCGCACGGGCGGCAGCGAACCTAATTCTGGTTCACCTTCTAACGGCTTCGGTGTCAACAGCTCCAACAGCGATCACTACTTGTACAATCGCGTTACTGCCATTATTAACAGTGAAATCAACCCGCCCCAACAGACAGCCGCTTTAATTGAACTATCCGCCCGTGAAAGGTTTCCTTTGAAAGGAGTCAAAGATTTAGCCACCGAAGTAGAAACTCATATTAGTTACGGAGCAACTCACGCACAAGAAGTTCAAAAACTCAAAAAAATCCTCAATTACCGCCAACAGCAACTAGACATCGCTCAAATTCTGCCCGCTCCTCTAGCCGCTTCAATTTTGACTAAAGCCGCTTCTGACCGCATCGACCCCATTTACATTTACCAATACCTCCTCTCCGCTTGCGGTAGCCAAATGGGGGGGCATATTGGAATCATTGGCAAAAAAGGTGCAACAATAGCCGACAGTTGGGTAGAGTATCCTATCTTCTGGACAATGGTAGTTGCTTTAGCTTCGGCTGGCAAAAGCCAGACAATGCGAGCCGTTTTTGGCAGTATCAAACAGCGTTACAAGCGAGCCAAATCCGCATACGATCGGCTCAAAGAAAACTTAAAAAAGCTAGAAGAAGCGTGGCCACAAAAATCTACTCAAGAGAAAGAAAAACTCAAAAATAGCCCGTCAAATCCCGCAGTCTTTAAAGCTTCAATGCCTCCCCCCGTGCCCAAGCAATTTATTGAAGCAGGAAGTCCCGAAGGTGTTCTGCGGCGGATGAGCGAACTCTCTACCAGGACTGGTAGCGCTTGGGTTTTCGACGAATTGGTGCGGTTGTTGAAGCTGGATCAGTATAAAGACAAGGGGGGAGATACTCGGCAAATCTTGCTACAAATGTGGAACTCGCCCGCAGATATTGAATTTGAACGGGCTGACGATAAAGATGCCTTTGAACTTAAAGATTTGTGCTTGAATTTGACAGGGGCTACTCAATTATCCAAAGTCCAACAATTGTTTAGCGACCCCGACGACGGCGACGGGCTAATCAGCCGCTTTTTAATAGCGGTGCCGTCAACTCCTGATAACTTTGCAGTTTGGTCAGACTCGCAAGTTGCAATCTCCGGGGAATTGCAAGAATTGTACGACCACCTGCGATCGCTGCACGGCGATCTCCGAGAGCTAGCGGGGTTGTCTGCCGAAAGTGAAGATGGAGAATTGCCCCCCGTCCTGCTGTCGTTTACGGCCGAGGCTCATCTGCGGTGGAAGCGGTGGTGGGAAGAAGTCAGGCGCAACCAACAAGCAGTGGAATTTGAAGACCCAGCATTTTATGCCTATTTGGGCAAAATGCTGTCTCAAACCTTGAGGTTAGCCCTCTTGCTGCACTGCATGGAATTGAAGTACGAAGAAAAGCCAGACCCGCTGCGCGTCGGCCTCGATACCTTAGAGCGGGCGATCGCGGCGGCTAAGTTCAGCATCGGGCAATTCCGCATCTTGCAAACGAATAACCACGCCTCCGATTCAGCCGGAGCCCATCTCTCCTTAATTTACACCTATGCCCTGCGTTCGGGGGAGGAGGTTTCAGCCGCTCAAGTCCAGAACAGCGTCTTCAAACGGTGCAAGCGCAAACCCACATTAGCTGAAATTCGCTCCAACTTCGCCGTTCTCACAGAAAACGGGTATGCACTTCTCTCTGGCAAGGGAAAAGATCTCCGCATTCGAGCGCTTCCATTATCTAAAACCCGCGTCGGAATTCCGACAGATTCCGGCAAAAGTTCCGGCATTCCAGAAATGACTGAAGCGCTTGCCAGGGTTAACGTTGAACCCCCCTTAACCCGCTATTCCGGCAATTCCGACACTCCAGCGCGGCGCTCCGGCAATTTACAAGATGAATGGGTGAGTCCGGCATCATCCATGTACGCCTCGCTATCGGAAGCTGCTACTGCGATGCCGACAGCGAGCGAATTGAAAATAGAAGAAGATTCGCCACCTGCTACCGCAGCGCCGACGGTAAGCGAATTGAAAATAGAAGAGGATTCGCCACCTGCTACTGCAATGCCGACGGTGAGCGAATCAGAAATATTCGAGGATTCGCCGCCTGCTCAAATGTGTCGGAATTGTCGGAATTCTGACATCGATGAGGTTTCAGAAGTTGAGCCCGAGCCAATTGTAGGCGATGAAAATTTGTCGGAAAATGGTCGGAACGAAGTCGGAATTTCCGACGAGTTAGGCGGTGAAGGAGACGATGCCAATAGTGAATGGAAGGGTGAGTTAGATCCAAGTGACGATGCCAACAGCGAATGGAAGGGTGAGTTAGATCCAGGTGACGATTCAGACTTGGATAGCGACCCGCTATACGGCGATCGCGTGCCAAAACCGACTGCGCCGCCCGACCGCATTGGCAGTACGGAACTAGCACCTCCAGGCGCGTCTAGCATCCGGAGCAATAGTGACAAGGAGGCTGCCACAGCTCGCTCTCGCCCCGATCTTCTGCCCAATCCCGCTATTCTACCCACCGAGTCGCAGACTTCCAAAACACCCGCTGACCAACCTTACCCCACTGTTGAACTGACCGAACGCCCAACCCTGGACGAAAGTGAGGCGAGTTCCCCGTAACGACTTGCGTAGCCGAAAAACGGAATAATGACGCCTACAGGCAATTTGCGGATCGTGTTAGACAACGTGACTGTCCAAGTTGAACTCCATTTCTGTGGGATGGAAGGCCGCGCGATCGCGCGCGGAGGTCAGCTTGTCGATGATGGAAAATTTTCCATTGCCTTTCTCACGGACGCACCACTCCGTAAAATTTGAGTCCGCAAGGGGGCCGGTCGGTTTGTTGATGATGGAAAATTTTCCATGGGCTTCCTACAACGATCGCCACTTATTAAAAGCTGAGTTCGCAAGGACGCTGACCAGCAAATTGATGATGGAAATTTTTCCATTGGTTTGATTCGTGCTTGCTACTTGTCACATAAGTTCAGTAGACCTCTTGCAAAAGTAGGCGGGCGCGATCGCGACGGTGCATAGTAAAAATAGCTTCAATGCTGGCGCGGGGGTCAAAGTGCTGCAAATGTTGTAGTAATAACCAATCTGCCAAATTTGAAAAGTGCGCTCCGAGTTTACGGTCAACGTTACGGCATCGAAGCAATGTTTAAAGACTGTAAAACTGGAGGATATAACCTAGAGGGTTGTCAAGCATCACCTGACAAATTAATTTCGTTGACGATTTTAATAGCTTTGGCGATGACTTCCGCATGGCTACGAGGGAAAAGAACTCAGCTTCAAGGACAAGAAAAGTATGTGTGCCGTCCCCAAGAGAAAGGTAGAAATAGAAGAAGACATAGCAAGTTCTGGATTGGTTTATATGGCGAAAATTGGTTAATTGCCCATGACTGCTGTCGGAAGTGGGTAGAATTACAAGATGAGTTTAGTTCGCAATAAGCAGTCATTTTACCAGAAAGGGCAAAGAGCTATAAAGCTAGCTGGTAGAGCAACCACTTTAGCCTCGTTGTCGCCCCCTGAAATCCCAATGTCACGGTTTACGAAACTGGCAGTAATCTCAGTTTTGGATACCCGCTTATCTTTGTCGGTCGGTATCCGGCTCAGGACATCTTCATGAGCAAGCAAGCCGATTTCATGCTTGCGGTCTACGACGGCAAAAGTCGCGGAGTGAGAGCCAACTTGACGCGGATGCCACCAAATCGTATCCGCATTATCCGAGTTTAGCTTTCACGCTCATTAACCAAACAGGAACTCGAATGAAAGTATTTTTTACAGGGCCAGACCATCTAGAAATAATCCATCCTCAAGTCAGCTTGAGAATCTGCAAAGTAATTGACCTCAATGCCGAAATCTTGATTGGAAACTTTAGCGACTTTGACGAAATTGCTTTAGAAATCTTATTTATTTTAGAATATCCTAAAGTTACCGTTTATCAAAGTGCAAACAAGGATAATCTGGGGTATCCGATCGTCAATGTCCGTTAATATCCCGCTCAAGATATTGCTATGAGCGCAGAAGCCGATTTCATGCTTGCCGTTTGCGACGATAAAAGTCCCAGAGTTCCTGACAATCTCCAACGAATGCCCAAAAATCGTATTCGTCTCATCCGACTTTAGTTTCTCTCAGGAACAGAAACAATCAACAGTTTCTGTTCCTGAGAAAGTAACAAACTATAATCGATCGCCCATTAGCTACAACCGCACGATTACCATAAATATAAAATTGTGTATTTTTTCATACCTTAAACCGAGATGCGTGCGATCGACTAAGATTAGGTCGATCGCCAAAAATCACTCTTGTCAACGTTCCTGATTTGAGAGTTTTTTAAATTCGCGACTTCCCTGATAGCCAGATAAATCAGCTAACTCCTGCAAAGATTTTTGCCCTTGGTAAAACTTACCGTTAATTTCCCAAGTAGGAGTCCCCTGAATCTTGGCAGCTTCGCAAAGATCGCGGCGAGCATTTTTCCCTTGCGGATTGCACTCGATATAATTGATAAT